>JBGCFJ010001241.1:0-6424 GCA_045106885.1 Saprospiraceae bacterium | reverse complement strand
CTGCAAGTCCTCACCAGCATGATTCGGAAATTAATAGAACAAATCACCCCTGACTAGGAGGGGCTATCTCATCATCTCCAAACGACGCTCGTTTTGAGAATTTTTATTTTCATTGCAACTATTGACAAGCAAGCAATTTATAGTAAAGAATTCGTGGGGAAAAACAAATTCGTGGAGAAAAACAAAATTCGTGGGGAAAATTACACCTCACAGATTTGATTTGTTTACGGATTTTTAGTACTTTCTAAACTGCCATTCTAACTACACACCAAATACCTAATAAACAACATCTTATCTCTGAAAATTAGCAATCAGTAGATAATAGATGACAAATGAAAAACCTACCTAGAATATTCTTAGAAAGTTTCCGTCAAGCTTGGCAATCTTTATTGGCTAACAAACTGCGTAGCTTTTTGTCTTTGCTCGGTATCACCATTGGTATTTTTTGTATCATAGGCGTTTTGTCAGCGGTAGATTCCCTAAAGGATAACATAACAGCTAGTTTTGATGCTTTGGGACAAGATGTTATTTATGTCAATCGCTTTTCTTGGACAGAAGACCCAATGGGAAATTATTGGAAATGGGCAAAAAATCCACAACCCTCCTATAAAGACTTCAAAGCCATTCAAACTAAAATAAAAAACATTGATTTAGTAGGATACTATGTGAATATTGGTCGAAAATTGATTCAATATAAATCAAATAGTGTAGAAGGAGGGCAAGTAGCTGGCTTGACTACCGACAGTAATGAGTTGTATAGTTTTGAGTATGAAAAAGGGCGGTATTTTTCTGACTAAGAAATGAAGACAGGCGCGGCTAAAGTCGTTTTAGGACATACGATTGCAGAAGAATTATTTGGGCCTATTTCACCTGTTGGTAAAAAAATAAAGGTAGGCAATAGAAAATTAGAAGTAATTGGCGTACTAAAAAAGCAAGGAGAAAAAGCATCGTTAGTTTTATTAATTGGGATGAAATCATTGTGATTAGTTTTGCCTTAGTTAATAGGTATGTCAATGTCAAAGAAGGGCATAAATTTGGGGCAATGATTAATGTAAAAGGAAAAAAGGGCGTTGCAGCGGAAGACCTAACGGATGAACTACGAAGTGTTTTGCGAGCAAGACGCCGACTTAAACCGAAAGAAAAAGATGATTTTGCCATTAATGAAATCTCTATTTTACAAAATGGCGTAGACAAAGTATTTCTAACACTTAATATTGCAGGTAGTTTTATTGGTGTTTTTGCCTTATTAGTCGGGATGTTTAGTGTGGCTAATATTATGTTCGTTTCGGTCAAGGAACGGACGGGTTTAATTGGTGTAAAAAAGGCTTTAGGCGCTAAAAAGTATGTGATTTTATTAGAATTTTTAATTGAATCTATTGTCTTGTGTTTAATCGGCGGTTTATTTGGTTTATTATTAATCGGTGGTAGTCTTTATTTAATATCTAAGTAAAATTCAATTTTCAATTTTCAATTTCAAATTTTCAATTTCAAATTTTCAATTTTAAACCACCTTCGGCGGGAATTTGAGGTTGAAGTTGAATTTGAATTTGAGATTAACAATTATCGACATTTTAAAATATCGACAATTTGTTGGTTTTAAATTTTGTGTAAGCGCCTAAAGCCATTGATTTTCCTGTGTATTTGGATGGGGAAAATATTATGATTGGACTTAGTGTATCTATTTTTACTGGAATTTTAGCAGGTTTTATTCCAGCCTGTCAGGCAGCTAAAATGAATCCTGTGAAAGCTATTAGAAGCTAAGGATATAAAACTTTTTGAGTTAAGTTTATTTGTTTTTAATTTTTTTGTGTATCTTTATTGGGCAAATTCTATGAAGAAAACAGAATCTTATGCTCTATTATGAAAAAAGATATTTATTACCACATTATTTCTGAAATTAGCCTTATTGAAAAAACAGATGAATTAATCAAAAAATTAGAGGCAGCAAGAGAAGGAGATTTGGGGATTGATTTTACCCCTCAATATAAAAGGATTATACGGAAAACTACAAAGAAGATATTACTTAAGATGATTGAACTAGAATTGAGTTTTGAGCAATTTAAGGACTTATATGAAACGATATTTAAGTATTTAGAGAAGAGAAAAAGTGTTAACAGGCTTCCTGAAGATTTAGAAAAAGAAGTAAATAATTTAGCATTGTTTTTAAAATAAATTTGATAGCAAATATGCTAACTTTGTGTCTTTGTTTAAAGCAAGTAAATTAACCATTTTGAGGAATGGTTGGAATAAAATAGATAAGAAAACACACATCAATCAATGAAAGTCTGCATAGCTGAAAAACCTTCCGTAGCTAGAGAAATAGCCTTCATTATAGGCGCAAAATCCAGAAAAGATGGGTATTTTGAAGGAAATGGCTATGCCGTTACTTGGACGTTTGGGCATTTATGCACCTTAAAAACGCCTGATGATTATAAGCCCGAATGGAAAAAATGGGCTTTAACTACCTTACCACTCCAACCAGAAAAATTTGAGACCAAATTAATCACCAATAAAGGCGTCAAAAAGCAATTTGGGGTCATCAAAAAATTATTCAAAAAAGCATCGGTTGTTATCAATTGCGGGGATGCAGGACAGGAAGGAGAATTGATTCAGCGATGGGTAATGAATCAGGCAAAGTATAAAGGCAAAGTACTACGATTGTGGATTTCTTCTTTAACACCAGAGGCGATTCGAGATGGATTTAAGAATTTGCGGAATGCTGCCAATTATGATAATCTCTATTACGCAGGATTTTCTAGAGCCATTGGCGATTGGTTATTAGGCATGAATGCGACCCGTTTATACACCTTAAAATATGGTGGATTCAAACAAATGTTGTCTGTTGGTAGAGTGCAAACCCCTACATTGGCAATGTTGGTAGAACGACATAAGGAAATTATCAATTTTGTACCCAAAGATTACTGGGAACTCCAAACCATTTATCGAGATACCCAATTTAACTGCGAATCAGGTCGATTTCATAAAAAAGCGGAAGGCGAAACGTGGTTGCAACAAGTAGAAAACAAACCTTTTGAAATATTAGACTTTAGTAAAAAGAAAGGAAAAGAAGCACCTTGGCGCTTATTCGATTTGACCAGTTTGCAAGTACATTGCAATAAACGATTTGGGTATTCGGCGGAGAATACTTTAAAATTAGTTCAATCTTTATATGAGAAAAAGGTAGTGACTTATCCCAGAGTTGATACCACTTATTTGCCAAATGATGTTTATCCAAAAATAGCAGGCATCTTAGGCAAAATGACGAAGTATAGCCAATTTACTCAGCCGCTATTAGGGCAAAAAATTAGGAAATCGGGCAAAGTTTTTAATGATAAAAAAGTAACCGACCACCATGCTATTATTCCGACTGGCGTAGAAAAAAACTTGCCTTTAACGGAGCAAAATGTATATGATGCGATTGCTAGACGCTTTATTGCGGCTTTTTATCCCGATTGTATCGTGTCGAATACGGTAGTAATTGGTGGAGTAACAAAAGAGGCAGAATTTGATAAAAAGAGAACAATAGCCATTGAAGAGACAGATAAGAAAAAAGCGAAAAAAGATAATTTTCCAAATCATATTACCTTTAAAGCCACAGGTAAAGAAATACTAGAACCAGGCTGGCGAGTCTTATTTCCAAAACCGCCTAAAAAGACGACTTCTTTAGTCAAAAGAGCAGAAGATGAAGATAAAAAGAAGAACGAAGAACGTATTTTGCCAACCTTTAAAGTAGGGGAGACGGGGCCGCATACGCCTGATTTAGTCGCTAAACAAACCAAACCACCAAAGTATTATACGGAAGCGACTTTATTGAGAGCAATGGAAACCGCAGGTAAAAAAGTGGATGATGAGGAGTTAAGAGATTTAATGAAAGCCAACGGTATCGGTCGCCCTTCTACGAGAGCCAATATTATTGAGACTTTATTTAAAAGGCAGTATGCTGAGCGGAAAAAGAAATTGATTATTCCGACTGGAAAAGGCGTACAATTGATTGATACGATTAAAAATGATTTGCTCAAGTCGGCGGAACTAACGGGACAATGGGAAAAACAGTTGCGAGATATTGAACAAGGGACTTATACCGCTCAACACTTCATTGCTGGTATGCGGAAAATGGTGGCAGATTTGGTAACGGAAGTTTCGGCTGATAATAGTACCCCTCGTTTACCACCAATAACACAGCAGACTAGAAGAGGAGGCAGCATTGGGGCTAAAGATAGTAAGCGAACAAGTACTTTAGGAACTAAGCGCAAACCAGTCAAGAAAAAAGTAACAATTGATGAACAGATTTGTCCTAAATGTAAGCAAGGAAAATTACTCAAAGGAAAAACTGCTTATGGTTGTAGTAATTGGAAAACGGGTTGTTCTTTTCGTTTACCTTTTAGTTTTAAAAACAAAGAAATTCCTGAATTACAATTGGTTCGGTTGATTGAGTATGGTTCAACGATTCAGTTACGAGGATTTGAAGAACATGGTCGGAAACAAAATGGCAATCTACTGTTCAATGACCAATTTGAATTATATTTAAAACCCAAAACCAAGTATAAAGAAACGCCTTTTAAAAAAGCAGATAGAAAAAAAGCTAAGTTGGCGAAAGCTACTCAAAAAGCGACTAAAAAAGTAGCTGTTCCAGATAAAGTTATCTGTCCACTCTGTAAAAATGGAACGATTGTGAAAGGGAAAACCGCTTATGGATGTAGTGCTTGGAAAGCTGGTTGTGATTTTCGGTATACTTTTGATGCTATTCGGGCTAAAGCGAAGGGGAAGGCGTTGACGAAGGAATTAGTTTGGGAAATTTTGATGGGATAATAAAAAATAAAATGGGACAATCTAGCGGTCTTTTTGTAATTTAGCTTAAAAATTTAGAGAAAATGAACCAAAAAAAGCATGTAAGATTTGATTGGGCAATAAAACGTCTACTAAGACAAAAAGCTAATTTCAATATTTTAGAGGGATTTTTAAGCGAATTGCTTAAAGATGATATTGAGATAATGGAAATAATTGACACGGAAAGTAATCAAGAAACAGAGCAAGATAAATTTAATCGAGTTGATATATTGGTTAAGGATAAAAAAGGAGAACTTATTATTATAGAAATTCAGAATTCTTATGCGATAGATTATTTTCTGAGAATTTTATATGGTATATCTAAAGCAATTACAGAGCATATCAAAGTAGGAGATAAATGGTCTGCTGTAAAAAAAGTGATTTCAATTAATATTGTCTATTTTGATTTGGGTAGAGGGAAAGATTACATTTATAAAGGGCTAACTACTTTTGCAGGTCTTCACAAGAAGGATATATTAGAATTATCAAATGCCCAAAAGAAATTATTCAAAAAAGAAAAAGTAAGGGATTTATTTCCTGAAATTTACTTGATAAAAGTGAATAATTTTGATGATAAAGCAACAGACACCTTAGATGAGTGGATTTACTTTTTGAAAAATAGTGTCATTAAAAAGGAGTTTACAGCTAAAGGTTTAATAAAAGCTGAAGAAGTGCTCAGAATAGCCAATATGGAAGATAAGGAGCGAGCTGAATACCAGAGATTTGGAGAAGTCCTATCCGATAGAGCAAGTCGGGCGCTAAGTATTAAAATAGAGATTGAAACGGGAATTGAAAAAGGGATGGAAAAAGTGAAGATGGAAAAAGAAAAAGCGAAGGCAGAGGAACAAAAGGCAAAGGCAGAGGAACAAAAGGCGAAGGTAAGAGAAGAAAAGGCGAAGGCAAGAGAAGAAAAGGCGAAGGTAGCAACTGAAAAAGAAAGAAAGGAAAAAGAAAAAATGAAGAAAGAGAAACAAATAGCAGAAGACAGGGCAATAATGGCAATGATAAAGAACACTAACCTTACAGATGAAGAAATTGCCAATGTTTTGGGGGTTGAGGTTGGTAGGATTAACGCAATTCGAGAAAAATGAAATAAATATTATTTATAAGGATCATTTGAAATCGAAAAAGGAAATACAATAGGAAATAAGGAGGTAATTTCACATCACCTCCCTATTTCCTATTAATTTATTCCACTTTCAAAGCCTTAATAGGATTAGCCCGAGCCGACCGAAAAGTATGATAACTAATCGTCAAAATTGCAATCAACATCGCCAAGAAGCCCCCTAATAAAAAGGTCATAGGATTAATATCAATACTGTAAGCAAAATTATCCAACCAACCGTTCATGAAAAAATAGGTAAAAGGACATATTGATAAAAGTGACGAGTTTATTTTTAATACCATTACACCTTGGGTTTCGGTAATATTTTTTGTAAAAAAAAGATTTAGACTAGTTTTAGGCAAAGTGGCAGAAATAATCAACCATTTATACCGCCTTTTTCCCTTCTAAGAAACTCAAAAAATGCGTCCATAATCCATTATGCAAGCATTTTTTGAATTCCTTAGAAGAAAAATTGACTGGTCTAACTGGCTA
>JBGCFJ010001240.1:0-1495 GCA_045106885.1 Saprospiraceae bacterium | reverse complement strand
GGGGTGGGGTAGCAAGCCTTTCAAATAACACGGCACCTTTTGCAAGAAAAAGTTTTCTAAAAATAGGATTGATTGGAATGGGGATTAGCCTACCAATGTTACTATTGACTAGGCGAAAGAAATATATTTTAGCCAAGGATGCTTGGCAAATCAAATAGATAATTAAATTTAAAATTAAAAGCATACAACCCTTTTGGAGAAGCATTAACTCTTTATAGTAAATTCACTACTAAAGCTATACTTTATTCAAATTAACTAATATGCAACAATTTTTTTCATTAGCCTTTTTTCTTCTTTTATTCAATCAGTTTTCAATAACTGCACAAACTGTTTCTTATTCGGAAGAGGTTGGAACATTAGAACAACAACAATTAGTAGACGCTAAAAATTGTTTTTTTAAGAACCAAGAGTCGGTTAGTCGGATATGGAAATTGAATGTAATAGATTTATTGAATACAGAAGTAAATTTTTCAGAGCTAATTATTGAGCTTGAAACGGGGTTGGGAATTGGTTACGAGCAACGTTTAAAAACAGGATGGTCTTTAAATTTTAGCTTAGATGGTAGTTTATTTACTGCGCGAAGTAATGATAAAAAATTTAACTTACCTACTTATTCCTCAGATATTGGTCACATTGTTAAACAAATAGGGTTTTCCATAGAACCTCGATAGTATTTTAAAAAGAAAAAACAGGTGAAAAAGGGACTAAGTGGCGATAATCTTTCTGGAATATATGGAGGACTTCAATTTGGTGTAGATATTGAGCAGTCTGCTACGGATTATATTAATTCTATTAAAACTATTGGGATTGCTCCTGTTTGGGGGCTACAACGTCAATTTTTCAAGCGATTTTTATTCGATTTTTCAACAGGCCCCGAGCGATTATATAATTTTATAAACGACAAGAATGGTTGGAATTTCTTCTCTGAATTGCGACTAGGAGTTGCTTTTTAAGAATATAATATACATATACGAAAGGGGTAGTTTTACATAAAAACTACCCCTTTCGCTTTTCAAGTTATTGAAACTAGGTTTTTTTAACAGGCTTTGGTGGTTTTTGAAAAATATCTTTTACTGATATTTTGAAATCAGGTAAAACAGGTGCTGCTGAACAAATATCATCACCAGTACAAGTTACAGCATCCTTACCTCTAGTAATAATGACTTCTTTCGTTTCTGGAAAGATTTGCCAAATTACTTGAATACCTGCATCTCTATAATTCTTCATCTTAAGATTCTGTCTTGGTAAGACATCGTTACTTGAGACAACTTCTATTACAAACTTTGGAGTAGGTAACTCCCCGTGAGCCATGAGGATAGCTTGTTCATCTGTAAAATAGGTGATGTCAGGTCTACGATGAATTTTTTCTGTAAGGAACAAATCAATTTCTGCTTCTAAAGAGCCGGTTATCTTCTTATCTGAAATAAGTAGGGTGAAAATTTTTCGTAAATTAAATAGAATGTAATACTGATGAGGATACATAGTTCGTTTTGTT
>JBGCFJ010000124.1:0-5772 GCA_045106885.1 Saprospiraceae bacterium | reverse complement strand
ATATCTCGTCGTCTCCAGACGACTGAAAATAGTACTAACGGTCGTCTGGAGACGACGAGATAGCGATTTCTAGTCTGGAGACTAGAAATATCGTTTGTCCAACGAATCACTAATAACGAACCAGACTTGAACCTAATATCTCGTCGTCTCCAGATGACTGAAAATAGTACTAACGGTCGTCTGGAGACGACGAGATAGCGATTTCTAGTCTGGTTACCAACAGCAATAATTAATGGTAACAGACCTTGGAGCGTCTTCAAGACCTCCAAGCGTCTCCTACATAGAATAAAAAATACAATCCGATGGTTCAAGTCTCCAGACTTGAACCTAATATCTCGTCGTCTCCAGACGACTGAAAATAGTACTAACAGTCGTCTGGAGACGACGAGATAGCGATTTCTAGTCTAGAGACTAGAAATATCGTTTGCGCACCGAATCATTAATAACGAATCACTAGTCACCAACATAATGCTAAACGACAATCAAATCATCCGTCTAATTTTCGGTTTTAAAGTCCGCTACTTACGCCAGCAAAAAAACTTGTCCTATCAAGAATTAAAGAAATTGACAGGATTGTCTACTTCGTATCTAAATGATATAGAAAAAGGCAAGCGGTATCCCAAGCCCGATAAAATAACCGCCTTAGCAACCGCTTTAGAAGTGGACTATAATTATATGGTGGCGACCAATGCGTCCAAAAAATTGCAACCAATTATAGATTTGCTGAATTCAAAGCTATTTCGATTGTTTCCATTACAGGAATTTGGCATTAGTTTGGAGAAGGTCTTAGAATTATTTACGCAAACCCCTGATAAAGTCAACGCCTTTATTTCGACGATGGTCAAAATTGCTCGGAATTATCAGGTAGGGGAGCAGCAGTTTTATAAAGAAGCCTTGCGGTCTTATCAGGACATGCATAATAATTACTTCCCTGAATTAGAAGCAGCATCTCAGGCTTTTAAAAAAGAATTTTCCATTAAAGGCACATTACCGTTTACGGCTCGATTTTTAGAAGACCAATTATTAGAACTATACGATATTACGGTCAACCGAACGGATTTAGCTGAACAGGCCAATTTAGGGCATATTCGCTCGTATTATAGCGAAAAAAATAAGACGTTTTATCTGAGAAAAAAATTAAGTGAGGCACAAGAAAATTTCCTCATAGCCAGAGAATTAGGTTTTCAATATCTAAAAATCAAAGAAAGACCTTACGAAACCACCATTATCAATATAGATTCTTTTGAAAAGCTGTTGAATAATTATAAAGCCTCTCATTTTGCAGCAGCTTTATTGATGGACGAAAATACTTTAGCCAAGGACATTAAAAAATTAGCCAAAGAAAATACTTGGAAACCTAGTTTATTTCTCAATTTATTGACCAAATATAATGTCACAGGCGAGATGTTGTTCCAACGCCTTACTAATATTTTACCCCATCATTTTGGCTTAGAAGATTTGTTTTTTATTCGCTTGACAGGGGATAAAAATCTGCAAACTTTTAATATGACGAAGGATTTGCACTTATCTCAATTGCACAATCCTTATAATAATGAACTAGACGAACATTATTGTAATCGCTGGGTCTCCATTACAAGTATCAAAGAATTGCGCTTTGCCAAAAAAGATAAAGGGCAATCCATTTTAGCAGATGCCCAAATTTCAAAATATTGGGGCACAGATAAAGAATACCTTTGTTTGTCTTTAGCTAAACCTGCTTTTTCCAATCCAGAAAAAGGCGTAAGTGTTACCATTGGTTTATTGGTCAATCCCCAATCAAAAGGCATTTTTCATTTTTTAAAAGACCCTAAGTTAAAGTATCGGGAAGTACATACCACTTGTGAACGTTGTGGGGTTCGGGATTGTGAGGCAAGGGTTGCTTCACCTTTGATTATTGAGCAACAAGCAGCGGAAAAGGCGGTTATTGCTACTTTGGAGGGGCTTTAAACTGGTAGCACAGACTTCAGTCTGTTCTGTTCGCCGACCTTTAGGTTGGCGCATTGTCGTTTTAACAAAACCAACCGATGAATGAAGGCAACGGATTTGACGAACTAGAGCAGTATTTAAATATTTTTTAAAATCAATCTTTTAGCTGACGTTTTATAGAATAAGTGCCTAATTTTAGTTGATTAAGCCTTATCGGAAATGGTAATTAGAAACGGCTAAACCTAGAATTAGAACTTTTTAGTTAAAAACGCCTTATATTTAAATAACCTGAATTGTGGGTTACGGGGTTATTCACGTTTAATCCCATTCGGGATTCGTTATTTGCCAAATTGGGAATTACTGTAGTTAAATAGCTTTTAAGTTACTTTTAAAAAGACACTTATGGAAATGTTGAGTTTTAGTACAAGCGTAGCAGAATTACCAGTAAAAGTCTTGCTGAGTATGGAGTCTTTATTTAAGGAGATAGAGTTGTATGCTAAAGATGAACATCATTTTTTTCATAAATCAAGTAAAACCATTTTGGAATATGTAAATCAATTTCCAGAATTGAGGACAGGCATTGAAGATTTAAGTCAATTGGGAAAATATGAGGAAGTCTTAAATTTAATGTTCAAGCCCTTATTTCCAGACCTATTACAAAGCAATGAAATAAAGGCGATAGCGCTTCCCTTTCTATACAAAGCGTTTCATCCAACAAGACGTCTTTCACAGATCATCAAAAATGCGGGAGAGGATTATGATATGAAGATGACGGGCAGTAATATAGAAAAAGCTTATTTATATGCCAGTTCTTACATTCTAGCCAAGTATTATGGGCAGCCTATACTTAAACTAAATCGACCAATTTTTTTAGATATTCCGAATCAAAAAACGGGACAATTACATCATTATCGCTTAATGTTTAATGCGGATAATATAGAGATTATCAAAACAGATAACGCACCAGAATTGACCCAATGTGATATTGATGAGTTATTGGCAAATGGAGAAGATATGGAATTGTGGAAAAGTAAATTTCCACCCAATAGCTATATTTTGAAAGGTTTTGGTATTATGAACCTATTTGATACAACCCCTGATGTTTTGATTTCCAAGACAAGAGCTTTGTTTCTGCGAACGGACGACCAAGTTTTTCCAGAATTTCAACAAAATATTCGAGATTTATTTGGTAATAAAGACTTAATGATTGGCGTATCTAATTATGATACTTGTAGTAAAAAATCGGTCAGTTCTTTCCTTAATAAAGCATCTCAAAGCCTTTTTATGAAAGAAGGCGAGGAGATGGATTATAAAACTTTTTTCTGTGGAGGAATTAATCAATGTGTGCTAGACCATATCAAAATTTTAGCCATTTCTGATGTGGCTACTTATGCCTTTAACACGAATCATAATACCTTTTCAAAAAGATTACAGAAGAAAGGGATTAAGAGTATTATTTTGATTCCAATTGAAATTAAGGAGGAGCATATCCAATTAATTGAGATTGCTTCCACGCAAAAGAATGAATTAAACACGCTTGTTAGTGCGAAGTTAGACGATATCATTCCTTTTATTAAGATTGCGTCAGAACGATATTACAAAGAAAGTGAAAATATTACGGAGAGTACCATTCAAGAAAACTATACGTCTATTCATCCAACGGTGAAATGGAAATTTGTAGAAGCGGCGACGAATTATAATGCGCAAAAAATAACAGGCGTAGAAGACCCTATTTTGGAAAATATTGTTTTCGAAAACATTTATCCCCTATATGGTCAAAGTGATATAGTTGGTTCTTCTACGGCACGAAATCAGTCGATTCAGGCAGATTTAGAATTACAGCTATCATTGGTGATTGATACTTTTAAAAAGGTGATGGAATTACAGCAGCTACTGATTTATAGAAAATTAATCTATCGAGTACAGACTTGTTTAGAAAGTGTTCAGAAAGGCTTAAATGCAGGGGATGAAGCAGGCATTCTAGATTTTCTAAAACTGGAAATTTACCCTGTTTTTAACCATGTAATGACTTTAAGCCCTGAAATAAAAGAAGTGGTCGATGAATATATTGCACAAATCGACCCTGATTTAAAAGTGATTTATAGACAAAGAAAAGCCTATGAGAAGTCGGTTAATTTATTGAATGACAAACTAGCAGGCTATTTAGATAGGCGACAGGCAGAAGCTCAAGAAATGTTCCCGCATTATTTTGAACGCTATAAAACCGATGGGGTAGAGTATAATATGTATATCGGTGCTTCTTTAGTAAATAATAGAGATTTTGATTCCATTTATTTGCAGAACTTACGCTTATGGCAATTGGAGACGATGTGCAAAATCGAAAATGTCGCTTATGACTTGGTGAATGAAATGCCTTATCCGTTGCGAGTCGCTTCTTTAATTTTGGTGTATAGCAGTCCATTATCTATCAAATTTCACATGGACCAAAAGCAGTTTGATGTGGATGGGGCTTATAATGCTCGGTATGAAATCGTCAAAAAGCGAATTGACAAATCCTATATCAAAGGAACGGATGAGCGATTGACGCAAGCAGGGAAAATTGCCATTGTATATTCTCAAGATACCGATGTACCAGAATATTTAAATTACATTGAGTTTTTACAATCAGAAAATAAATTAGGGAAAGTGGAAATGTTGGAGTTGGAAGATTTACAGGGTATTTCTGGTTTAAAAGCCATTCGGGTAGAAGTCATTTATAAGAAACTGAGAAAGGGGTTAAAATCGACGATAAATGGGAAGCAATTAAAAGCACCAGCAGAAATGGTGAGCAAATTGAATATAGTTGTCAGTAAGAATTAGTACATTCGTTAAATGAAGCGAAAAATTGACCCACAATTAATACGAAGTATTGGTGTACTGCTAATCAGTATGGTAACCGTTTATGTGTCTATTCGGCATCCCTACCTAAATTTCAATATCATTTTCTTTTAAATACTGTCCAATATTAGCGGTAATGCCATTGAATAATTCAAAATCTTTGTTCCAGTCTCTTAATAACCAATCTTTGTCATTACCACTTTCTGCAATTAAGACTTTTTTGGATTCAGAAATTACCCATATCACTCTTTTAGTACCATAATCTAATAGGCTTTGAGTCTTTTTATTAATGAAATCTATTTCGTTTAAATCGTCTAATTCTACTTTAACATCAACTTCAACTACTAATTCTGGTGGAACGTTAGCGTAATGTTTATTTATCTTTTTAGAGGTGAGAATCTTCTTATCGTAAACGGCAACATCTAGTCCATAATTCACATTTTTTGCTAAATGGCTACCTGATTCAGAAGTGTAAATTCTGTAAACGTTGAGATTTAGAGCTCTTATTAATAATATATTTAAATACATAATAAGCTCTGCTTGAAGTGTACTACAAGGGATAATATCGTGTATAGTTTTTGTTTTATTTAGTACATCCCTATAACCTTTATAATAAAAAGGTTTACCATCAATCATATCTCTAATCAGATAAAAAGGTATATTGTCTGTTTCTTGGGATTGATTACCCTTATAATCTGCTTTTACCATTATTATCTTATTGTTTTTTAATAAAGAGGCTCAAAGTGATTTAGGTGGGTCAACAGTAGCTTAGACCTCTGGTCTGAGTAGAAAATCGTGTTACCGCTGTACTCAAACCTACTCAGACCAGAGGTCTAAGCTACAATTCTCCACCCATATCATTTTGAACCGGATTATTTATCTTTCCATTGTAATTTTTTTATTTCTGCCCTAAAATTCGATTCAATATTTTCTGTGTTATCAAGTAAGTCGGCTTAACACCGTCTAATCCCAAGCTTCCAGAGGCGAGTGTTTTACCAGTTTCTAGCG
>JBGCFJ010001239.1:0-3986 GCA_045106885.1 Saprospiraceae bacterium | reverse complement strand
AGACCTCTGGTCTGAGTAGTCACCTAATCTACTCAGACCAGAGGTATGAGCTACAAACGAAAATTTGGAGGGTATCCCCGTAAACAGGCAGCATTTTATTCCTTATTTTTCAAAATTTTATACCCAATTCGTTCTCCATTCTCTGATTCAAGAACTAGCATATAACTACCATTTGGCACACCACTTAAATCGACCGTTTCTTGAATCTGTTGCGTTTCCCCAAGGTCTTTCGTTAAAACGGTTTGCCCTAATATATTCACCAAATGTAAAGAGATATTTTGTTTTGCTTCCAAACTTCCTTTTACAAAAAATACGGCTTGTGCTGGGTTAGGAAATAATTGAAAATCAGTAATTGCTAAAATATCATTCGTGCTAGTTAAGAAAGAAAATTCAAACCAGTTGATGTTAAAAAGTGGTTCTTTGATAACTATTCGTAATTGTAACTGACCTGCTGGTAAGGAAATGGATGCAGTCGTGTTAGTCCAGATTTGCCAACCACCTGTAGCAGGAAAAGTAAGATTATCTAGAACAGTAGCATTACCACCGTCATCAATCAACTGCAATTCTATTTGTCCCATTTCACTTTCTGCGGCAGTTCTAAAATCGACTTGATAAATACCTGCTTGTGCAACATTGATAAAATAATCTAAATAATCGTCCGCATCTAAATAATCAATATTTTGACCACCACCAGTATCTGTTGTGTTTTCTAGTTCTACACCAACTTGCGTTTCATAAGCTTCCGCTTCTATTTTTCCAGGAACAGGAAGGTACTGAATGCCTGGAGGAGCGGATAAAAAAGTAAACTCGAACCAATTGATATTAAAGAGCGGTTGTTTGATAAGCACTCTTAATTGTAATTGACCTGCTGGCAAATTAACGGATGCCGTCGTAGTCGCCCAGGTTTGCCAACCCCCCGTAGCTGGAAAAGTAAGATTTTCCAAAGAAATAGCAGTACCATTTTCATCAATCAACTGCAACTCTACCTGCCCCATTTGGCTTTCCACAGCAGTTCTAAAATTAACTTCATAAATGCCCTCGGCTGCCACATTGATAAAATAATCTAAATAATCGTCCGCATCTAAATAACCAATATTTTGACCGCCTCCAGTATCTGTTGTATTTTCTAGTTGAATACCTGATTGCGCCACATAATCTTCGGCCTCTACCCTACCAGGAATACTATGAATAATTGCTACTTTATTTTGTACAGGTTTTTTAGTAAATCCATTTAAATCGGTCCCATCTTCTGCCTTAATTTGATTGCCCGTATAAGAAATAGTAATCACGTCTTCTGAGCGAAAAGTTTGATTGACCGTAAAGGTGACCACTCTAGGGTTAATAGCATCTAACACAACATTGCTAATTGAGGCTAAACTATTATTGACAAAAATCTGAAAATCACTATTCGCATTTACTAAATCTCCTAAGCGTTTATTTAAACTCAATCGAATGGTTTGGTCATCTAAGGTAGTCGCTGCTACAAATTGAGTTGGAATAATCGTGCTTTCACTAACTTTAGTAAATTCAAAACTATTCACATTAAACCCTGATTCATCTACATAAAAACGGATTTTTTTATCCGCTGGTGTTAATACAATATTACTAGCCGTAACGGTTTCCCAATTTTGCCAGCCATCTGTGCCTGAAACATTCACTACAGGGGAAATTGCCCCTTCTCCGATAGCAAAATGGAATTGCCCACCATCTCCACCAGAAGCGACTCTGACATTCGCTGAATAAACCCCACTTTCCGCAACGTTTACATCGTATTGCATCCATTCATCATTGGAAGTCCATCCTACATTATAGCCATTAGTGTTCACCTTATCTTCCGTTTTTTCAATATCTACGCCATCATTTCTATAAGTCCAACCACTATTCCAAGCAGTAAAATTACCTGTAGATACTCGAAAATCAGCAATATCTACATCAAAATAGGCTTCCCCAACTACGCCCATATCATAATCTGTGGCATAAACCACCCCTGGGATTTGTTGCGTATTAAAAGGAATCGTTTCCATAGAAGTTTGCTGCCGAAACATGGCATCAATCACATCTTTTTGGTAGATGCAGTTTTCGATTTTCAGCCCTTCCGTAATTCCCATCAATGCTGCTTTCGCAAAAACTGCTGTGGGCTTGGTACCATTCCCATTCCAGTAATCTAATAAGGTCTGGTAATCAGGCGTTTTAATGATAGATAAAGGCCCTGCAATAGATTCAATTTTTTTCATTGGCCAAACTGCCCAACCAATTCCATTACTTTCGAATAAATCTATGGCATCTCTAAACCAAGGATTGGAATTTTCGCCCCATTCTCCAAAATAAAGCGGTACATTATGTTGTTCCTGAAGGTCTAAAACCCATTGAATAGAAGCTTGATCATTAATCGACCAATATTTATGTGGACTATAAACTAAATTATCTGCCCAAGGTGGGGTTAAACCTGTAAAATCATTGGCAAACCAATTGCCTTCTATAAATATGATATGCTTGGTGTCAACTTCTCTAATAGCCGTAGTTAGCTCTTCATATATTTTTCTTAATGGTCCATTTCCATTCATTTCCCAATTCGTTTCATTAATCAAATCATAGCCTCCTATCCAAGGTTCCTCTACATATCTTTCTGCTAATCTTTTCCATAGAGCAACCGTTTTTGCTTGATTGGCTTCACTTTCCCAAAGAGAAGGTTTACTAGTATCATAATCCGAAATACCTTCATCTCGTCCTTGTCCACCTGGCGCTGCATGTAAATCCAAAATAACATACATTTCGTTTTGTTTACACCAGGAAATTAAACTATCAGTTAATTCAAATCCTTTAGTTAGCCAAGTATGTTCGCCTGCAATAGGTTCATCTTCAATTGGCAAAGTATATAAATTATAATGCATCGGTAACCGCACCGAATTAAATCCCCAAGCCTTTAACGAATCAATATCTGCTTTTCGAACATGATTGGCTAACCATGCTTCGTAGAATAAATCGGTATCAGCTTCGCCAATTAAATCTTCTATACTATTACGAATTTTATATTGGGCATTGGCAAAACTTGCTGTTTGCAGCATATAGCCTTCTTGCAACATCCAACCACCAAGTCCCATGCCTCGTAGGATAACCGTTTCGCCATTTTCATTGACTATATTTTTATCCTGTGCACGTAGATAACCTTGCGCATTGGTTTGATTGCTGAACAAGATAAATAGGATACTTAAAAGGAAGTAAAGGTTCTTCATAATCTTTATTTTTTGGTACTATTATATTTTATTCGGTTTACGATAAACTATTATTCGTTTCTTTCTATAACTATTTATTTCAATAAATCAAAAAGCTTCTCTATTAAAAACAAATCGTTCGTCAATTGATTCCCCTCCTAAAAACGATACTAAATTCTTAACGGTAACCACACACATTTCGTTAAAAGTCAATGCCGTCAAACTAGCGGTATGAGGTGTAATCAACACATTCGAGAATTGAAACAGCGGATGGTTATCAACTGGTGGCTCATTATATAAAACATCCGCCGCAAAACCAGCAATTGTTTGATTTTTTAAGGCTGCTACCAATGCGGTTTCCTCTATAATAGAACCTCTAGCAGTATTCACTAAGAGTGCCGTTGGTTTCATTTTTTGGAAGGCAGCAGCATTAATTAAATGATGGGTTGCTGGTACTTGGGGTAAATGCAAACTTATAATATCTGATGTGGCTAATAGTGTATCGAAATCTACCTGTTGGTAAGGTGCGTCTTTTGGTGTTCGATTCCAATATTGCACTTTCATACCAAAAGCTATTGCTAATTCCGCTACTCTTTGTCCTATATTTCCCAAACCTAAAATACCCAATGTTTTTCCACGAATTTCATCTCCACCATATTGACTTCGGTTCTTCCAATTATTAGTTTTTGCTGCTTTGGCATAGACAGGTATTTCTCGTTTTGCTGCCAACATTAAGGCAAAGTGGAGAAAATAATTAGCCAGTTAGACCAGTCA
>JBGCFJ010001238.1:0-1801 GCA_045106885.1 Saprospiraceae bacterium | reverse complement strand
CACCTAATGCTTGGATAAACGCTTCGCCCAAAGCCAAAGCCGTATCTTCAATGGTATGATGTTCATCAATATGTAAATCTCCTTTGACTTTCACGGTTAAATCCGAATTAGAATGCCGCCCGACTTGGTCTAACATGTGGTCAAAAAAGCCTAAACCTGTATCATTATTACAAACACCAGTTCCGTCTAAGTTTAATTCAATGTAAATATCTGTTTCCTTAGTCGTCCGTTGCACTTTTCCAATTCTGGCAGGCAATTTCAGAAATTCATAAATGTCTTTCCAGCTGGTACTTTTTAATGCCAAAGTATCGGTTATATCCACACCTTTTGCTAGATGGTCATCTGATTCATCAAAAGATTTACCAATTAAAATGCCCTTTGCACCCATATTTTTAGCTAGTAAAATATCGGTTAGCCTATCTCCAACCACAAAGGAATTTTCTAAATCATACTCGCCATTCATGTAATGCGTTACCAAACCAGTATTAGGCTTGCGAGTAGGGGCATTATCTTTAGCAAAAGTTCTATCAATGACCACTTCTGAGAATTCAATCCCTTCGCTTTTCAAGACTTTAAGCATTAAATTATGTGGGCCCCAAAAGGTATCTTCTGGATAAACTTCCGTTCCCAAGCCATCTTGGTTGGTAATCATCACCAATTCATAATCTAATTCTTCGGCTATTTTACCCAAATATTTTAAAGTCTTTGGTAGAAAATCTAACTTCTCGAAGCTATCTACTTGATAATCAGTAGGTGGTTCTTCGATGATGGTGCCGTCACGGTCTAGTAGGAGTAATTTTTTCACTATAGAGATTTTATTTTTTACCACAGAGAAACAACGGTTACACTGGGTTTAAAGTTTTTTTACGAGTATAGTTTGATTTTTAACCACAGAGGAACGGAGGACATAGAGAACACGGAGTTTTCCTTATAGCTTAGTATGACTTGTATCAAAATGAGACTGTCGACTTACAATTTTTTACCATATAGTCATATAAGTTTATTTAAGCGCCTAAGTAAAATTTAATTTTCAATTTTCAATTTCAAATTTTCAATTTTAAACCACCTTCGGCGGGAATTTGAGGTTGAAGTTGAATTTGAGATTAACAATTATCTACATTTTAAAATATCGACAATTTGTTGGTTTTAAATTTTGTGTAAGCGCCTAATCGTAAAGTGCTTAAATGAACTTAATATGTCTTATATAGTAGAAAAAAACTTCATGTACTTGTCAAATTAAACGATAAGGAAAACTCCGTGTTCTCTATGTCCTCCGTCTCTCTCCCGATTTTAAAATACGGGACAGGCTGTGGTAAAAAATTAAGTAGTAGCTTCTAATCGAACAGCTTCCCATTCCTTCATAGCTGCCAGCAATTCATCATTTTCCTTTGGCTGCCCAATCGTCAATCGCAAACAACCTTCACATAAAGTTACGGTAGAACGGTTTCTCACCACGATGCCTTTAGCTGCTAGAAAATCATATAATTTATTAGGTGCTGTGACTTTGACTAAGATAAAATTAGCATCAGAAGGGTAGACCTCTTCCACAAAATCATAACGGGTCAAATTATCCTCTAATCTAGAGCGTTCTCTTAGAATCGTCGCAACTGCTTCTCTTACTTTATCCCGATGTTTAAAAGCTAAGAGTGCTGCTTTTTGCGTTAATTCACTAATATTATAAGGTGGTTTGACCTTATTTAGTAAGTCAATAATTTGGGTATTGGAAAAGGCTTTGCCGAGGCGAATATTAGCCATGCCCCAGGCTTTGGAAAAGGTTTGCAATATTACTACATTCTCGTAA
>JBGCFJ010001237.1:0-9952 GCA_045106885.1 Saprospiraceae bacterium | reverse complement strand
GTACTTCCGAACCATCCAATGTACAACCAATAGTTGTTCAACCTAAAGTTCCTGTGGAAATAGGTTCTTCTGTAACGGCAACTGAACCAGCATGTACAGGTGGTTTAGTTACGCTAATAGGCCCTAAATTTGCGGATGCTACTTATCAATGGTATGGACCGAGAGGATTAATTTCAGACCAAACTATCGCAGAGCTTAGCAATACAACACCCTTTATAAATGGCGCTTATAATTTAACCGTAATCATTGATGGTTGTCCTTCAACAAGTGAAGCAATTCAAATTGAAGTAAATCCAAAACCAGTTGACCCTATTATTGCTTTAGACAATGCCAGTCCTTGTACTGGAGAAGATGTTAGTTTAAATGTAACCAATGCGAATAGCATTATCGGAAATAGTGACATTCAAGTCGATTGGTATAATTCTACGACGAATGAAATAATCGCAACAACCGAAGGATTAACTTGGCAAATTGAAAATCTAGCCAATATTGACGAAGGTGATTATTATAGTATTTTAACCATTGATGGCTGTTCCTCTGAAAATTCTAATATTCAAACGATTGCTACTCAGCCAGGATTAACAGCAGTAACTATTATAAGCAATGCAGAAGCAGGAATAAGTCCTATTTGTGAAGGGGAAGCCATTAATTTATCTGTCCCTTTTGAAGCAGAAGTAACTTACCAATGGTTTGGACCAAATGGACAACTCAACAATACAAAAAATAGTTTAACCATAGACAATGCCGCTGCTGAAACAAGCGGTGAATATTATAAAAAAAAAAAAAAAGCAGGTTGTACGAATACTAGTGAATCAATCGCTATACAAGTAACAAAGCAACCTACTATCCCCGAAATATCAGTTGTAGAATCTACGCCTTGTTTTGGAGGCGAAGCAACCTTACAAATTAATAATCCACAGGAGATTTCCAGTAGTAACGAGGTCTTATATAGTTGGTATCATGTCCAGACAAATGAACAGGTCGGGACGAGCACTCATCCTATTTACACCCTTACCAACTTATCGGAGGCGACCAATGGTATGTATTATGTAGTGCTGACAGTAGATGGTTGTAGTACGCCGCCATCTAACGTCAGTAGCGTAGTAGTCCAAACGCCTGAAGTTGACCTTATTGCTACTGCTTCTGCTGGGGTTAATACTCCTGTTTGTGAAGGAGCAACCGTTTCGTTAAACGTACCTTTTATGATAGGAGCTACTTATGAATGGTTTGGACCAAATGGCTTTACGGCTAATGCACCTAACCCAAGTATTCCTGCCATTACCACTGCCAATGCAGGTAATTATTATGCCGTGATTCAGTCTGAGGCTTGTCCTATATTAACAAATGAAGTGACTTTACAAATAAACCCTATACCTGAAACACCCAATTTAGTCATTGAAGCAACACAGAAATGCGAAGGCGAAGCAGTCGAATTAACGGTAACTAAACCAGCCATTTTCCCAACAGGGACAACTGTGAGTTACGAATGGTTTATGGAAGGTTCAGATGTTAGTTTAGCAACTACCACTACGCCTAGTTTTACCCAAACCAATTTAACAGCTAATAATAGCGGGACTTTATATGCAATTATCACCCAAGATGGCTGTGTGAGTGCCCTATCCAATCAAGTAGCTTTAGAAGTCAATACGATTCCTAATGAAACGGCTTTTATTATGGAGGATGCAGCAAATGCTTGTAATAAAAATGAATTAAAAATTGAAGCGATTCAACCGATGATAGGAACAGGACAATGGACGACCAACGAAGGTTTAGCAATCGTTGACCCGCTTAATTCTTCAACTTTTATCGTAGATGTACCAGACGGAATGAACACTATTTATTGGGCTTTATCCTATAAAGGTTGTAAAAATTATTCCAGAGATTCTTTAGTCATTCAACAAGCAGCAAGTATCATTGAGGCTCAAGATGATGCTTATACCATTGAATTAAATAATGTTTTAGAAGCGACTAATATTACGGCAAATGATGTCATTGATAATGTGGAAGAACTTTCTGTTAACCTAATGACTCGTCCAGAAAATGGGAAATTAACCTTGGAAAACGGTCAAATCGAATATACGCCTAATACCAATTTCTTTGGTACAGATATATTTGAATATGAAGTCTGTAATGCTTTATGTCCTGATAAATGTGATATAGCAACTGTTGAAGTTCAAGTCGTCAATGGGGAAGATTGTTTTGCGCCAAATGTCATTACCCCTAATAATGATGGGATGAATGATTTACTACAAATTCCATGCGTTGCTTCCGACCCTAATAGTCAATTAAAAGTCTTTAATCGTTGGGGCGATTTGGTTTATGAAACAGAGTCTTATCGCAATGATTGGGGCGGCACGTATAATGGCAATCCACTACCGAATGGCACTTATTTTTATCTCTTACAAATGGATACAAAAGGAGAAGCTATGCAAGGATATTTTACGATTGTAAGGTGATATATTGCTAAATGGTTATATGGTTTTAGAAGAGCTATATTTGGAAAACCGTTTACGTCAACAATATAGCAATTCAACAATAAAACCATTCTTTTAAAATTAAATATGAGAAAATTAATCTACCTCTTACTACTCCCTATTTTTGCGAGCCAATTAAGTGCCCAAAATGATGTACAATACACGCATTTTCTATTCAACAAATTAGCATTTAACGCTGCTTATGCGGGTTCAGCAGGTGTGCCAACAGCAACAGCCTTATACCGTAATCAATGGCTGAGTTTAGATGGTGCGCCAACTACTGCCACATTAAATTTCCACACGCCTTTTTTTGAAGGTCGCTCTGGTTTTGGTTTAAATCTTACTTCCGATAGAGTCGGTATTTTACGCTCTAACTCCATAGAAGCAAGCTATGCCTACCGTTTTAAAAAAAAAAAAAAAGGAACGTTAAGTTTAGGGGTAAATGGAAAAGTAGAGCAAGGAAAAATGGATTGGAATGAAGCTAATCCATTAGATATTGGAGATGGGTCAATTCCTGCGGGGGCAGAATCTGCGAATATAGTACCTAATTTTGGATTTGGTCTTTATTACGAACAATCCAATTTTTATGTAGGCTTTTCTTTGCCTCAGCTATTAAACACCTCTATTTATCGAGATTTTGATGTGGTCAGCCCTACTCGTGATTTTAGAACCTATTATTTAATGACAGGTTATTTAGCTACCCTAACCAACTCTATTAAATTGCAACCTGGAGCAATGGTTAGTTTTAATGCCAAAACTCCTTTTGAATTAGATATAAATGCCAATTTAATTTTTATGGATGCTTTTTGGGTCGGAGCTAATTACCGATTGGGAGACGCCATTTCCGCTTTGGTGCAATATCAATTTAATCCCAATTTTAGAATTGGTACCGCTTTTGACTTCACCATGACAGAATTAAATTCTTACTCGAATGGTAGTGTAGAAATAATGCTTTCTTATGTTTTCAATAAAAAAGTAGATGCAGCAGAACGAATCAATCATTTGCGATTTTTCTAACTGGATGCGCCCAACAAATATACTAGTACTTATTTAATGCGTGAACCACTAGCAACAAATTATAACATGAAAAAACAATATATCCTTTATGCCCTAATGCTATTAGCCGTCAATGCTTGGGCACAAAAAGAAACCAAGTTAGAAGCAGATAAAGCCTACGACCAATTAAGCTATTTAAAAGCAGCGGATTTATACCAACAATTGGGTGAAAGTGGATTAGACGAAATGGCAAAGATTAGGTTAGCCGATAGTTATCGACTCAATGGCGATACTGAATCAGCGGAATATTGGTATGCGCAAGCAGTTCAAGAAGATACTGCCCCAGAGGATATGCTGCATTATGCCCAAGTACTACAGAGCAATAATAAATGCGAAATGGCATTGGATTGGTATAATCAATATCGAGTCTTGGTAGGAGAAATAGATTTAATCCCTAGAGCAGGAATAAAGGACTGTGCGAATCTAATATTCTTACCAAAACAACAAGTAACAGTAACAAATTTACGGCAACTCAATTCGGCACATTTAGACTATAGCCCAGTTCCCTATAAAGGAGGCGTCGTCTTTACCTCAACCCGTGGAAAAGGAGAAGATGCGATAGAAGATACTTGGACAAAAGACAATTTTTCGGATTTATTTTTTGCCAAAAGTATCGGAGAACAAGGCTTTACCCAAGCAAAATTATTAACAGGAAATATCAATGGTGATTTTCATGATGGAACGGCTACTTTTAATAAATTAGGCACCGTAATGTATTTTTCTAGAAATAATGATAATGGAAAAAATAGCAATGACATTATTGATTTAAAGATTTATTCCGCCACTTTGAATAATAAAAAATGGGGGAATGTCGTAGAATTACCTTTCAATGATGATGAATATGCTACTTGCCACCCAACTTTATCAGTGGATGGAAACACCTTATATTTTGCCTCTAATCGAATTGGTGGTTTTGGTGGAATGGACTTATATAAATCTACTAGAACAGGAAGCTATTGGTCTGCTCCAGAAAATTTAGGAAAAGCCGTCAATACCGCAGGAAATGAAATCTTCCCTTTTATTGACCAAGCTGGCATGCTTTATTTTGCTTCCAATGGTTTACCAGGCGTAGGTGGTTTAGATATTTACCAAGCCCATTTATCTAATGGAGATTGGACACAACCAGAAAATTTAGGCGAACCAATTAACTCTAGCAAAGATGATTTTGGATATAGTAAATTAGACAGTGGAGAAGCGGGTTATTTTACTTCTAATCGGTCAGGTGGTTTAGGTAGTGATGATATTTATTTATGGTCAGGTAATTTAATGCCTACTCCTAATCAACAAAATATTATTACAGTGATTGATGAGTTTTCTAATGACCGAATTTCAGATGCTATGGTCACGATTGTCGAAGGCGTTTATAAAAACAAAAGCAATATTCCTGTTGGAGTCGGCAAACAAGTCAAAAATGGAAAAGTACAACCAAATCAGCCTTGGGCACAACCTATTAGTTTCCTAACGGATGTAAAAGGAAAAGTGCAACCAGAAGTAAAACATGGAAAAACCTATACCATTCTAATTGAAAAACAAGGGTATGCACCCGTTAAAAAAGTAGTTAATTCCTATGACTTATTGCGCAAACCAGAATGGATTGTTCCATTGAGAAAACGTCAAGGTTTGGCTTTAAATGGGTCTGTCATTCATCAAGCCTACAATCGAATGATTCCCAATGCAGTAGTTACTTTATTCAATTTTTGCACAGGAGAATACGAAGAGACAACCACGGATGACGAAGGTAATTTTGCTTTCTTTTTAGAATGTAATTGTGATTACGAAGTAGTTGCTAAAAAAGAACGATTTGCCGAAGATAAAAAGAAATACTCTACATTAGGCATCAATTGTAACGAGGAAAAGCCAATTACCTCTATTTTATACTTAGATGTACCAACAGCAAAAACCACATCTAAACCTGTGGTTAAATCTGCACCTACACCTCCAGTAAATATAAAACCATCAGAAATTTTAAAGGTAGGTCAAGTCATCACTTTAGAGGACGTGTATTATGATTTTAATAAAGCATCCATTAGAGGCGACGCTTCTGCATCTTTAGACCATCTGATTGGTTTATTACAACAATATCCAAGTATGGAAATTGAACTATATTCGCATACAGATAGCCGAGGAAACGATGGATATAATGAGCAATTATCGCAAAGAAGAGCAGAATCTGCCGTACAATACATTACTGCTAGAGGTATCGCTAGAAATCGTTTGCTTGGCAAAGGTTATGGAGAATCACGATTAAAAAATACTTGTGCCGATGGCATTAACTGTGAGGAATGGCAACATCAAGAAAATAGGCGTACAGAGGTTAAGATTACGCAATTAGATGCTAATGTGAAAGTAGAATATCGGAAATAATGAACGAATTATAAATTTCCAATAAGCTCCAAAATTTAATTTTCAATTTTCAATTTCAAATTTCCAACCACCTTCGGCGGGAATTTGAGGTTGAGATTGAAAATTATCGACACTTAACTTATAGAATGAAAAACAGTTTATGTAATAAACGGCCTGACCTCTCATTTCTTTCTGATTATCTAAAAAACTATGGGTTATTCCCTTTTGAAAATTGAAAATTATAAATTGAAAATTGAAAATTGTCAAAAGGACGTTTTTCTATTTTTATAAAAACCCTTCTTTCCCTAATATTAGTCTTAACTTTGCCACGTATTAATATTAAATCAACCTGACTGCTGATAAGGAAAAGGATTAAAACCGTTTTTCCGCTTTCAGTTTACATAAAGTGGCATGAAACCGACCTTTTTTACCTTCCTATTTTTGCTGGGTGGCTTAACTTTGTTTGCCAAGCAACCACTATTAGCGATTAAAGAACTCAATTCTCCACCACCTCGTATCATTCGGACTTGTTGCTCTTTTGGAGCAGAAGTAAAATTAATGGGTTTGCCTGGCCTTAAAATTACTGAAGTCATTGGCGTAGATGCTTTAGGCACGCATAAGTTTTTAGGCGATAAAAAGAAAAGAGAAGGAAATGGTATTATTTATACTAAAAATGGTGGGTTTATTGATATGGGACACGTTCGAGACCAAGCAGATTGGACCGCCTATTTATATCATTTAATTACCAATAGTAAAGGAACATCCATTAATCAAACATTAGGGCATGAAGGTGGCTTAAAAACTTTAACGGTAGACATTCCTACAAATATCAGCCCAACAGATGCCCGACAATTAGCAGGAAAAATAGCTTATGATTTATCTGTTTGGCATGAAATAGCGACTTGGTATGGCGCTTCTTCTATCCCTTTTGTACCAGAAAGATTCTCCAGTTTTTCCGTTGAAGATGCCTATTCTAATTTGTTAGGCGTAACCCTTGGGATTCAAGCGATTGAAAGTGATTTGCCTTATGAAGTGGCAATGACGCAATTAATTTTAAGCACCTTAGAAAATTTAGAGGCGATTCAAACAGAAGCAGGCAGTATTCAGGCAATGGAAGCAGTTCGAGATATTTGGTGGACAAGAGAAAAAAAATTACCTAGCAAAAAAATCTTACTCAAAAGACAGTTAAATGTTTACCCTGCCGTTGCCCCATTATTAATTGATGAATCGAGCGATAATGCATCTGCTAATTTCAGATTAACCGTTCCTCAATTAACCAAAAAAGGAGAATTTTTATCCAGCTATTACGAATTATCTTTTAAATTAAACAAAAAAGTACCTTTCAGAAAATTATTTCCCAATCGCAAAAAAAGACAAATTACACAAGCTGATTTCCCTTTTTTAATTAAAGCCATTGAAAAAGAAATTTATTTAGGAAAAATGAAAGATTTGGCAGTTTTAGAACGAAAATTGGCTAGGATTGAGCGAAAACGAGATAAGGAGAATCAAAAATTGAAATGATACGAGGTTAACGATGAACTGTGAATTGTGAAAAAGAGTAAGGTATCAGTTGACAGTAGGCAGTCAGCAGTGGCAGTAGGCTCATTCATCATCTCTCATCCTGTAAATCTTGGAAAATCCAGTCATCCTGTAATCAGAAATACCGCTCATAAAAATCCACTACTTTTTCATCAACTCGAATATCCTGTGGTCGAAGTGCCTGTTTCAAAACAATACCTTCTAGCGTTTTGCAGCGACTCAAAGCCACATAAGTTTGTCCATGTTCAAAAGCGCCTTTTCCTAAGTCGATAATCACCTTTTCAAAGGTTTTACCCTGACTTTTATGAATCGTAATCGCCCATGCTAACTTAAGTGGATACTGCGTAAACTTACCAACAGCTTCCGTTTCTATTTTAGATTCATCTTTTTCGTTAACGGTATACTTTAGGATTTCCCACTCTAGTTTGGGTACATCAATTAAGCGTTCTTGACCATTTTGTTGTACGACTACTTTGATAGCCTCACTAGTTAATTCGACAATTCTGCCAATCGTACCATTGACAAATTTTCGTTCAGGGTCATTTTTTATAAACATCACCTGTGCGCCTTCTTTGAGGCTTAAAGCCAAATCAGTGGGATACAAACGCACATCAAAATTTCCTTCTACTTTCCCTAAATAAACCGAAGAAGGCGTAATTAATTGTCGCAATTCTTTGGTATTAATACTATTAACGGTGGCATTTCTAGCAGAAAGGGTGATATAATAATCTTCTGGTTCAAAATTGGGAATATGGCGCTCATTTAAATCATTTAAGTCATCATAATCTATATAATTCAACCGAACAGATTCCAAGAGGCGAATAAAATGCCGCCCATCTTGCCGATAAATTTTCCGTAATTCCATCATCTCTAATTCAAATTCCTCGAAAACATGAGCAGAAAAAAAGTATTGACTGGTATACTGCATTCTGAATAACATCCGCTCTTGTTCAGTGGCGACCACAGGAGGTAATTGAAATAAATCGCCAAAAAAAACGACTTGCACGCCACCAAAAGGCATGGGGTTTTCTCGGTTTTTTCTTAAAAACCAATCTATATTATCCATTAAATCTGCCCGCACCATCGAAATTTCATCAATGATTAGAACTTCTAATTTTCGATAAATTTTTCTTTGACGTAAGCGTTTGATTTCCGTTTTGTGTAGCGGTTTAGCGGGAAATTTAAAAAAAGAATGAATGGTCTGTCCTTTAACATTTAAGGCCGCAACGCCCGTAGGGGCCAATACTGCCACTTTTTTTCGAGTAGTATTTCTAAAAAGCTGTAATAAAGTAGATTTTCCAGTACCTGCTCGCCCTGTAATAAACATACTCTTATCCGTCTTTTCCAGCACATCTAAGGCATACTTGAAATCGTCATTGAGCTGTAATGGATTTTTTTTTAACAAAATTTTAAAAGTTTTGTGACCTAGCTAGTTTTCTTGCGTCTCAAAGGAAATTGCAAGTAAAACATAGTTGATTAAAGCAATAAAGACTACAAACAAAACAAGTCCAAACCGTCTCCGAGTTAAAAAAAAGTTAAGATAATTTTAAAAATCAAGGCTTAACTAAAACCTCACAAATTCAAAATTACCCCTTTTAATTGGGGAAATACAATAATTATAATTGAATTCTCAAAAGAGGCAATAATGATTAAATATATCAGTATGTCCTCTTAGGGAAGGCTATATAAATATGATTAATTACACTACAAAAGTTGTGTCCAAATTTAATAACTTTTGTAAAATATAAAAAGTCAAAAGTAACCCTTTTTTGTTGTTAAAAAGCATCAAAAAATCAAACAAAGTTACTCTAATCATTGGGGTCTGAATTAACCATAAAGAAATTTATACAACGAAAGCGTTGTACAGAAAGAATTTAACTCGGACTGCAATTTTGTTGGCACATCCTCTTTGAGGATGTTGCCAATTTTTTTTGCATTAAAGGGAAAAAATGAATAAATTGTAAGTATTCATAGAAACTAAAACAACCTGACTATCAAACACTTACCTACCAAACTACTCAATGATAAAAGCTTAGCTTGGTCTTCTATTGTTGCAAACAATCGAATGAATCGAAAACGAAAAGCAACAGGGATTAATAGCTATGAAAAAGACATTCAATTCCATCCAATTTCCTTTTTAGCAAGCAGAATAAAACAAGAAAATATTCACTGGTTAGATTTGTGTTGTGGAGAAGGCAATGCTTTGATTGAAGCCGCTCGATATTTTCAAACTAAGCAAAAACTACTACCTATTCAATTAACAGGCATAGACTTAGTCGACCATTTTGGAGATATGAGTGGGCTTCACCAACAATTAACACTCAAATCATTAAATCTATCCGAATGGCTACCACAAAAAAAATACGACTTAATTACCTGTGTCCATGGATTACACTACGTCGGAGATAAATTAGGGCTCCTTTTAAAAGCCATAACTGCTTTAAAAACAGATGGCCTCTTTATCGGAAATTTAGCGATAAAAAATATCAAAATAATAGGCGATACAAATAATACTAAACTACTACAAGCTTATTTTAAAA
>JBGCFJ010001236.1:0-9583 GCA_045106885.1 Saprospiraceae bacterium | reverse complement strand
ATTAGCCAGTTAGACCAGTCAATTTTTCTTCTAAGGAATTCAAAAAATGCTTGCATAATGGATTATGGACGCATTTTTTGAGTTTCTTAGAAGGGAAAAAGACGGTATAAATGGTTGATTATTTCTGCCACTTTGCCTAAGACTTTAGAATGAATGAAGAGAAGTGTTAGTTTATCTTAGCAGATAATCCTATAGGTAGGAAATTTATTGATTCAAATTTTCTGAACTTTGTTTTAATTTTTTTTATTAAAATCAATAAAACGATTATGATGAAGCAGTTTGATTAAATCTGGTTGACTAAGGTTGATGATATTATTGATGACAATTAAAATTGCACATATTTCATTAAGATATTTTTTGTCAATAGAATATTATTTTGAAAATTTTCGATTTTTGACTTCTTGCAGCGGCCTCAGAATTTAAAACTTCATTTCTAAATCCCCTCCTGTTCGACTGCTTTGTCATCGAACAAATTTGGACGTTTATTTCCCCGATTATTTAGATTATTTATGAGATTTTACTAAAATAATTAGCCGCTATTATCGAAAGATAATAGCGGCTAACTGTTTCTAATAAAGTCAAATTTCTTTATGGAAATTTCTTCCCCTTAGCCTTCTGCATCGGATTCAATAATTCCTTAGACTTATGCTTTTTAAAGACTTGAAAGCGACTCGGTAATTCCTTCACCGGCCAATTATTATTACTTTCATCAATATCTGCCGTTTCGTGATAAGGGTCAATAACAATGCCTTTTACCTCTTTATCTTTCACAAATACTTTGGTAAACTTCGTTTCATTCTTTCGCCAAATTTCAACAGGAATTCTTTCTACTTCCTTTGTCCCATCTTTAAATTCCCACTCGATAATCACAGGCATGACTAAACCTCCTTTATTGCTAAAATTCAGTTCGTAATAATTATTTTTACCAAATTTTTGTTCCTTCTCCTTTTTAGAAAAAGTTTCTTCGTATAAATAGGTTGTATAATTGATAACCGAATCTGCGGTATTCCAAGGCTCGTAATTCGTATAAATATCTCGCAAAGCAGGGTCTTTACTGACGGCTGTTTTGATACCTGATTTTTCATTATTGCGTTGCGCAATATGCTTACGAGGTTTCTTTTGTTTGTAAGGATAAGTACTTTCTCGCTTGGTTGGATTATTTTCTAAATCGACCTTATACCATTTGATACTATCTAAAGAAATATCAACTGCATCAGTTCCATAAAACCAACCTTGCCAAAACCAATCTAAATCCACGCCACTCGCATCTTCCATCGTTCTAAAAAAGTCCGCAGGCGTAGGGTGCTTAAACATCCAACGACGTGCATATTCTTTAAATGCATAGTCGAATAATTCTCGACCCATAATGGTTTCTCTCAACATATTTAACCCAACAGATGGTTTATCATAAGCATTTGCTCCAAAATTGACGATATTCTCACTATTCGTCATAATTGGCTCCAACCGATCTTTAGAAGAACGCATATAACTGGTAATCAAATCTGGTGTACCACCCCAATGTTTGAAATTGGTATCAAACTCTTGTAAAGTGACAAACTCTAAAAAGCTATTAATCCCTTCATCCATCCAAGTCCATTGTCGCTCGTCACTATTCACAATCATTGGGAAATAATTATGTCCTACTTCATGCACAATAACGACTAATGCCGCAGATTTTGCTCGTTCCGTATAAGTGCCATCTTCTTCTGCTCGCCCTGGATTAAAGCAAATCATTGGATATTCCATTCCATTTGCTGCTTCTACGGAAATAGCAGTAGGGTAGGGGTAAGGGAAAGTATATTTAGAATAAGTTGCTAAAGTATGCGCTACTGCTTTGGTAGAATATTTATTATAAATCGGATAAGCTTCTTTGCCATAATAACTCATACACATTACTCGCTTGCCATCTTCATTAAAATGAGGCATCGCATCCCAAACAAACTTTCTACTACTTGTCCAAGCAAAATCTCTAACATTATCTGCTTTGAAAATCCAAGTCTTCGTGCCTTTTGCTTTTTTCTTCTTTTCATTCTTCTTCGCTTCCGCTAAAGTGATGATTTCTACAGGCGTTTTAGCTTTTTTTGCTTGTTCCCAACGCTTCTTTTGATCGTCAGTCAATACATCGTCATAGTTTAAACATTCTCCAGTAGAACCAACTACGTGATCCGCAGGAACGGTCATTTTAACTACGTAATTTCCAAAATTTAAAGCAAATTCTCCTCGTCCTGTAAACTGCTTATTTTGCCAGCCTTCCACATCGGAATACACGCACATTCTAGGAAACCATTGCGTAATGGTGTGTAAATAATTCCCATCTTTTTCAAAATATTCGTAGCCACCTCGACCGCCTGCTGCGCCCATACGATCTGAAATATTATAATGCCATTTAACATTAAAAGAGAATTTTTCGCCTGCTGCCAATGGTTTGGGTAATTCTACCCGCATCATCGTATAATTAATGGTGTATTTTAATGGTTCGCCATTTGCATCTGTTACCTCATGAATTTTATGACCAAGCCCTTCTAATGCTTCTGAAATATTTAAATTTCGCATCGCACGCTCACTCATCTGTGGATTTATACTACTTCCATCATCAAAATTATCGGGATTATGCGGATCGTGTTCATTCTCATCTAACTGTAACCATAAATACCTTAAAGTATTCGGCGACTCATTATAATAAGTAATTAACTCTTTCCCATTTAAACGCAGATTCTTTTCATCTAATTCACATTCGATGTTATAATCGGCATTTTGATGCCAATAATCTGGGCCTGGCGCACCATCAGCTCCTCTGAAACTATTAGGGTCTCTGAGTTTTTGACCGAGTTGCTCGAATTTATTACCGTGATTGGAATTAGGATTATTTTGGCTAATTGCCAAAAATGGAACGGATAAAGCTGCTACTAAAATGAAGGTAAACAGCGTGACTGATTTTTTTTGCATGGTTTTAGAATAGTCAGGTTTATTAAAAAAAATATGCCCAAATTTAATATATTTTAGAGAAATCTATTTTTTTAGGATAGCTAAAATGCTAGAGTAGGTGATTAAATATAGATTTTTAGCTAAAAAAGTGTGGTATTGTTCATTCGTGGGGAAATAAAATTCGTGGGGAAAGACATCTACAAACACAAAATGCCAACCTCTTAAAATAAGAAACTGGCATTCTGATAAATTGTTATCTTTTATAATAAAATTGCCCTAATTATGATGCTTCAAAATTCGAGCCTTAATCCGCTTATATTCCGTCTCTGTAACAAGCCCAGCTTCCTTCAATTCTTCTAATTTAGCTAATTTTTTTTCTGTTTCATTTTCAAATATATCTTCCGTACTAGTTTTCACATCCTCCAACGTTTCATCAATAGTTGTTTGCCATTCTTCTACCATTTCCTTACCTTTTTCTACTTGTTCTTCATAAAAATCTTTTAAATCTGCACTATCAAAATCTAAAATAGATCCGCCAGAATCAAAATGCCTAGCGACAACTTGACCAATGGCATAAGTGGTTGCACCAGCAAAAGCAGAAACAGTTGCACCTCCTAAAGTGGAACCTATGATTGGAATGACCTTAAAAATAGAACCAACACTACTGGCGGCAATTCTAGCTAACGTGGTACCCGTAAGTGCCCCGACAAAAGCCTTACCGCTCGTTTCATTATAATCCTGCCCATATACTTTGCATAACTGCTTCAACATATCTAATTGGATCGCTGTAACGGCAACGATATCAAAAACAGGAACTGGAATAAAACCTGCGCCCATCGCAAAAACGACATGGCGTTGTATAATTGGTTCGGCAAGAGCTAATTTATCGACTTTTGGATTGGACATTGGTTGAAATTTAATTTTTTATAAACTTAAAAACACTTGCAATTTGCATTAAAAAGTATAAAAGGCAATCGTTTTTTATATGAATCCCCAAAAATGATAGATGAATGGCCGTATGCAAAAATTTGGCGTTTTACTAATAAATGTAATTAATTCAGATACTTAACTCGTTGATTAGAATTAAATATCGTTTTATTGCTTGATGACAAAATATTTACTATCTTTTGTTTTAGATATTGTTCAAATCCTTGATTTTCATGAGCTTAAAAACATTTAATATTTCTTAAAAAAAGATAAAAATCCCCTTTTTTTAGCAACTATTTAGTAATACCTTTGCACCGATTTTTGAAAAGAGGCTAAAAAGTACTAAAAAAATAGTCATTTAGGTCGTTTTTTTGACTTAAAGCCAGATTGCCCTTTAAAAAGCAGAATTTCAAAATAATTAATACATGCTTCGTTTTTTCTTATCTACCATATACATTCTCGCATTTACCTTATTAGGTCTAGCTCAGCACAACCACGATCACGGTGATGGACATGACCATAGCAGTCATGCCGCAGAAAGTGGTCATGGACATGGTGCAACTATCTGTGGCGAAGAGGCTCATCATGAGTTCAATGCGGGTAATAATGCAATTCATCACATTGGTGATGCTAATGTGTATAGTATCGGGCCTATCCAAATCCCTTTACCTGTTATCTTATATGCACCAGACAAGGGATGGGATTTCTTTATGGCTTCAAAGTTTCATGCTGATTTTATTGGGCATGGTGATGGACATGCAGCTTATAATGGATATGTGCTAGATGGAGGCTCTGTAAAAAGAGTAACAGGCGCAGGATTTCCAGAAGGAGAAGTAAATATTAGTGGTATCATTCACAAAAAAGTAGAGGTAGACGGAAAAGATAAAGAAGTCGCATTCGTGTGTTATAATGAAAATCTTTACCCTACGGATTCTAAAAGTACTGCTGATGGCGGATTATTTGGAGGAGGAATTACTTCTTTCTACGACTTCTCGATTACTAAGAACGTTACTTCTATGGCCTTAGTGTTGGGTTTCCTTAGTTGGATATTCTTAGCAGTTGCTAGAGCTACTAAACGTAACGAAGGGAAAGCACCATCTGGTTTGCAAAATTTTGTAGAACCATTTATTACCTTTATCCAAGATGAGGTAGCTATCCCTTTTATAGGAGACAAAGCGGGTAAGTTTTTACCATTTTTATTGTCTATTTTCTTCTTTATTTTAGGATTAAATTTATTCGGCCAAGTACCCTTTTTCGGAGGGTCTAACGTGACGGGTAATTTAGGGGTAACAATGGTTTTGGCAATTTTTGCATTCATTGTTACAAATATTAATGGAAACAAGGATTATTGGAGTCACTTATTTACAGCTCCAGGGACACCTTGGTTTGTAAAATTGATTCTAGTACCAGTTGAATTGCTAGGTTTATTTGTAAAGCCGATAACGCTTATGTTGCGTTTGTTCGCTAATATCACGGCAGGACACATGGTAATCTTAATCTTTGTGAGTTTTATCTTTATTTTTGGTAAGAACGGTGAAAGTTTACCTGGAGCGATAGGCGGAGCGGTTGGTTCAGGCTTGCTGACTTTATTCATGATGGCAATTGAGTTGGTTGTGGCATTTGTACAGGCTTTTGTTTTTACCATTTTGACTGCTTCATATATTGGTGCAGCTACAGAAGAACATCACCATGATGAAGAACATGGACATGCCCACTAAACAGTAGGCAGTAACACAGCTCTCTGAGTTGTGAAACAGTAGGCAGATAATACAAGATTCGAGTGAGAATCTGTTTTAACATAAAATAAAGTAGGAATTGATAGTTAGAGATAGAAAAATGGTTAGTTCACACTAATTATTCAGAAGTTACTAATCACCAATTACTAACAAGATATTTTTTCATTTATATAAATACTTAAACAATGGTAGGTTCAATAGCTGCAATTGGTATGGGATTAGCGGTAATCGGTGCTGCAATAGGCATTGGTTGGATTGGTTCAAGCGCTATGGAAAGTATTGCTCGTCAGCCAGAGGCGGTAGGTGATATTCGTTCGAATATGATCTTAATGGCTGCGTTCATTGAGGGTGCTGCGCTTATTGCGTTAATCCTTTCTTTCTTAGTAGCAGGAGTTTAATTCCCACTACAAAAAGACAAGACTGGTTTCGCAACGGTTGGTTGTGAACCAGTCTTACCTCAATTTTAAAAAAAAATAAATTTAAAATCTAAAACTTTAAAATTTTAGATTCTATATAAAAGCAGATAAATTATGTTCTTTTTAGCTGATTTTAGCGTTATCAAGCCAGATGTTGGTTTATTATTTTGGACAACTATTTTCTTCTTCTTATTCTGGATGCTGATTGGGAAATTTGCATTCAAACCAATATCAGAAGCATTAAGAAAGCGTACGGGAGATATTCAAGATGCTTTGGATCAAGCGAAGAAAGCGAAAGACGAGATGCAAGCTTTGAATAGTAAGAATGAGGACTTAATTAAAGAAGCACAGGAGCAGAGAGCTTTGATAATGAAAGAAGCAAAATCTGCAAAAGAGTCAATCATTAACGAAGCTAAAGTGAAAGCTAAAGAAGAAGCAAATAGAATTGTGAGCACGGCTAAAGCAGAAATTGAAGCACAGAAGAAAGCCGCTTTATTGGAAGTGAAGAACGAAGTAGGACAAATGGCATTAGGAATTGCAGAAAAAGTAATTCGTAAAGAATTACAAGGAAATGCAGACCAAGAGTCTTTTGTAAACAAATTAGTAGGAGAGATTAAATTAAACTAGTCACTAGTCATTAGGCATTAGGTCCTTTGTTGACCGCTGACTAATGACTATTGACCAATGACTATATCATGTCAGTAACTAGAATAGCATCAAGATACGCCAAGTCGTTATTGGATTTGTCTCAAGAGCAGAACAAATTAGAGCGAGTAATGGGCGATATTCAAGCATTCCAAAAGGCAACTGAGCAGAGAGATTTCTTTTTATTATTGAAAAGCCCAATTGTTAATCCAACTAAGAAAGGGACAATTTTAAAAGAAATCTTTGGTAGCAAATTTGATGAGCTATCTATGGCTTTTATCAATATCGTTTTGCGAAAGGGTAGAGAGAGTTATTTGCCAGAAATTGCGGATGAGTTTGTAACGCAATATAGAGCGTTAAAACAAATTTCAACTGTGAAAGTGACCACTGCCGCTCCTATGTCGGATGCTGCGTTGGAAGCAGTCAAAGCACAATTAAAAGGTAGTAATAGTACTGCTGCTAACATCGAAATCGAAACGGCTGTTAATCCAGATATTATCGGTGGTTTTGTGATTGAATTCGATGATAAATTATACGATGCGAGTGTTGCGCATAAACTAGCAAAACTCAAAAAAGAGTTTTCTGGCAATCAACACGCTAATTAAATGTAAATTTTTTAGTCAACAGTAATTGGTCAAAAGTCATTGGTATTGACATCTGACTAATGACTAATGACATAATGACTAATAACTAAATTTCAATAGATATGGTTAATGTAAAACCTGACGAAATATCTGCGATTTTAAAGCAGCAACTTTCTGGTTTCAAAACAGCATCTGAACTAGAAGAAGTAGGAACAGTACTTCAAGTAGGAGATGGTATTGCGCGTGTTTACGGTTTGAATTCTGCCCAAGCAGGAGAATTAGTAGAATTTGAAACGGGCGTACAAGCAATCGTATTGAACTTAGAGGAGGATAACGTAGGGGTTGTATTGATGGGTTCAGGAGCTGGTATCAAAGAAGGGGCTACTGTTCGTCGAACTGGTAGAATTGCTTCTATCAATGTTGGAGAAGGATTCATGGGGAGAGTTGTAGATGCATTAGGGGAACCAATTGATGGTAAAGGACCAATTACTGGCGATACTTATGAGATTGCATTAGAGCGTAAAGCACCTGGTGTAATTTATAGAGAGCCTGTAACGGAGCCATTACAAACAGGTATCAAAGCGATTGACGCAATGATTCCTATTGGTAGAGGACAACGGGAATTAATCATTGGTGACCGTCAGATTGGTAAAACTGCAATTGCAATTGATACCATCATTAACCAAAAAGAATTTTACGATAAAGGAGAGCCTGTTTACTGTATTTATGTAGCTTCTGGACAGAAAGCTTCTACGGTAGCAAACGTGGCGAAGACTTTAGAAGAGAATGGAGCGATGGCATATACTTGTATCGTTTCTGCTTCTGCGGCTGACCCTGCTCCACTTCAATACTACGCACCATTCGCTGGAGCGGCAATTGGAGAATTTTTCAGAGATACAGGAAGACCAGCATTGATTGTTTATGATGATTTATCTAAGCAAGCAGTAGCTTATAGAGAGGTTTCTTTATTATTAAGACGTCCTCCAGGTCGGGAAGCTTATCCTGGTGATGTATTCTACCTTCACTCTCGTTTATTAGAGCGTGCGGCAAAAATCATCAACGATGATAAGATTGCGAATGAAATGAACGATTTACCAGAATCTTTAAAGAAAGCTGGTATCGTAAAAGGTGGTGGTTCTTTGACTGCTTTACCAATTATCGAAACACAAGCGGGTGACGTTTCTGCTTATATCCCTACCAACGTAATTTCTATTACAGATGGTCAGATTTTCTTAGAAACGAACTTATTCAACGCTGGTGTTCGTCCTGCAATTAACGTAGGGGTATCGGTATCTCGTGTGGGTGGTAACGCTCAGATTAAGTCGATGAAGAAGGTATCTGGTACGTTGAAGTTAGACCAAGCGCAATACCGTGAATTAGAAGCATTCTCTAAGTTTGGTTCTGATTTGGATGCTGCGACAATGGCTATCTTAGAAAAAGGTAAGCGGAACGTGGAAATCTTAAAGCAACCTCAATATTCTCCAGTAACGGTAGAAAAGCAGGTAGCAATTATTTACTTAGGTACAAAAGGTTTATTGAAGAATGTACCTGTAGATAAAGTAAAAGAATTTGAAGAATTATTCTTATCTACTTTGGCTCAAAGAAGCCCTGAAACGTTAAAAACTTTCCAATCTGGTAAGTTAGCAGACGATGCAGTAAAAGTAGTAGTAGATTTAGCAGCAGAATTGACTGCTCAATATAAATAATTAACCAGTAAGCAGTAGGCAGTAAGCAGTAGGCAGTAAGCCAACTGCTAACTGTCAACTGTCAACTGCCAATTGATATTATGGCTAATCTTAAAGAAGTAAGAGAGCGAATTAAGTCCGTCAAAAATACCCAGCAGATTACCAAGGCGATGAAGATGGTATCTGCCTCTAAATTGCGTAGAGCGCAAATGGCAATTACGCAAATGCGCCCTTATGCAGATAAGTTAAATTCGATGTTGAAAAATATCTTATCTAACTTGGAAGGCAATGCGAACACTTCTTTCGGAGAAGAGCGAGCAATTGAGAATGCTTGTTTAGTTGTTGTTACTTCTAATAAAGGACTTTGTGGTGCTTTTAATACGAATGTTATTAAAGCAGCAGTAGCAATGATAGAGGAAAAATATGCAGCGCATAGAGCAGCAGGTAAATTGACTATTTTGCCAATTGGTAAAAAAGGGAATGCTTACTTCAAAAAACGATATAAGGATTGTCCAATTATCGAAGACCATGTTTTGTTATTTGACGACTTGAGTTTTGATAATGTAGCAACTGTTTCTCAAAGTTTGATGGATGCTTTTGAAGGGAAAACGTACGATTCTGTTCATGTAGCGTATGGTCGATTTAGAAATGCAGCGGTACAGTTT
>JBGCFJ010001235.1:0-2218 GCA_045106885.1 Saprospiraceae bacterium | reverse complement strand
CCATTTTCTTCTATTCCTACAAACCAAATTGGACTGTTCCAATTTCCATATCCATAAAAACCTCTGCAATAATCGTCTACTTTCTTACCGTCTAGCATTTTTTTTTTAATTGCCCATAACTCGTGTATATAAACGAACTCGTTCATATATCCGTTATCTAATAAAATTTAAAATTATCACATTTGTATATTTCCTGAATCTAAAAAATTGAAAATCAAAAATTTAGAACAAAAAAATAAAACCCTTCAACAAATTTAACCAAAAAAATATTATTTTCTTAGAATGTTAAGAATTATATACGTATAGATAACATTTTTGTAAAAATTACAACTCTAAATCATCTAAAGGGCTTTTCAATTCCTTTCTGAATTTATTAGAAATATGTAAATAAATCTCAGTAGTTTTAATAGAATGATGTCCTAATAAATCCTGTACTACATGTAATGGAACACGCTTCTCAATCAAATGAGTGGCAAAGCTATGACGCAAACCATGTAGCGTAACAAATCGACTAACGGTTGCTTTTTTTCTTGCCTTGTCATAAATAGTTTGTATGGAAGTTTCACTATAACGACCACCTGTTTGTCCTTCAAATAAATAATACCTTGGTTGATATTGTTCTAGGTATTCCTTCAAATATTTTCTAGCTGAATCGGCAAAGAAAGTAAATCTATCTTTTCCTCCTTTAGCATTTTTAATAAAAAGTGTTTTTCTATCAAAATGCAAATCATCCACTCGTAAATTAAGGACTTCACTCCTTCTCAACCCTCCAGAATATACTAAGATTAACATGCATTTATGTTTTAAATTAACACAAGCCTTCAATAATTTTTCAACTTCCTCTAATGAAAAGACATTAGGCAATTTTTTCTTTTTCTTAGGTCGTTTTAATTTCACTACTTTTTCCTCTTGCTCTAAAATCCTCCTGAAAAAGCAATTCAAACAATTAATCAATTGATTTAACTGGCTATCGGACGTATTTTCCTGGATTTTATAAATAATGTAAGCTTCAATCTGTTCCTTACTAATAGAAGAAGGTTTGACATTTGGAAAATAAGCCAAAAAATGGGTAAACAATCCTTTATACGTTTTAATGGTTCGCCATGCTTTATGCTCTAGCAGCAATTTTTCTTCAAAAGCAGTAACCGCTCTTTTTTGCATGTCACTCAATTTAAACTTAGCCGCTTTTATCTTTAGCTTTCGTTCAATCATAAATTCATCTGGAATATTTGGATTTATATCAAAAGAATATTGAAGGTACTCTTGACCAATTAAATTCCATAACCGCCTTAAACTGTCTTTTACATAAGGAATACACCAGTATTTTCCTTCCGTTTCCCATTTTCGACCAGGTATATTTTTAACGACTTCTATCCATTCTTTTTTATCATAAGACACCCAAAGTACCAACCACTCATTATTGGCCTTTTCCAGTATGATTTTCTCTCCAATAAATACTTTAAAAGTACGCTCCCCTTGTTGAATCGTTTTGAAAAACTTAGCCGCTGGCATCCTATTTTTAGGGATAGTAATCATACTCGTTCTTTTTCGATAAGTCCCTTTACGCTTCGCCAAATGTTCAGGCGTTCCCATTATACAATTATTCGGCAATTTTATAGCTGTTTTTTTGTCAATAGTAGGTACTTCTTTTTGACTAACTAAGGTTACTGCTATTTTTAGATGCTTTCCAAATAATTGGGTTAACTGTTGAAAAGTAGCTTCATCTTTAGGCACACTCCAATATTGATGCTGCTTATTCCAAGCCCGATTTGGTAAACTTCTTATTTTCTGAATCCAATCTTTCCGTTGCCAAGGCACAAATACCTTCACCCTTGAATGATGTTCTGGTTCTACTCGAACCACTTGTTGTTGTTTGCTCATAATTTTAGTTTTGGCAAATAAACCACTTCTTCTGGACTCTATCCGTTATTAATCGTTTACTTACGTTTGTAAACGTTTGTAAGCGTTTGTAAGCGTTTGTAAACGTTTACAAACGGCTATAAGCATGGAAATTTTCTGATTATAACGTTTTGCGATGAAGCTGTCCCAGCGGGACAAAATGTCGGTAGAAAATGATGTTTTACGAATCAAAAATGTGCCTTTAGGCGCTTACACAAATTTTAAAACCAACGAATTGTCGATAATTTAAAATGTCGATAATTGTTAATCTCAAATTTAACCTCAGATTCCCGCCGAAGGTGGTTTAAAATTGAAAATT
>JBGCFJ010001234.1:0-3365 GCA_045106885.1 Saprospiraceae bacterium | reverse complement strand
GGCAATTGTTACGCTCACTACAGTTGGTTACGGAGATATTGCCCCTCAAACTCCTTTTGGTCAATTTGTTGCTGCCATTATTATGATTATGGGGTATGTGGTGATTGCCGTTCCTACGGGTATTGTTTCCTCCGAATTATTGAATCAGAAAGAATTACAACATAATACGCAGGCTTGCCGCTATTGTGGGGAAGAAGGACATGATGATGATGCGGTTTTTTGTAAGTATTGTGGGGAGCAGTTGAATGAGTGATTTATGGGCTTTTCCCAACAGATTTTAGCTTCTGAAACTTTGACTTGAATCCTCTAAGTTATGATTGCCATAAATAATAGAAACATCTTCATCATTATAAATATTCACATTGAAATATTGGGAATTAGTATTTGAGATGCAACAAGGTACGATAGAATGGCTTAGATTATTTGAAACAAAACCTGATAATGAACCAAATTCCTTTGAAATACCAATTGGGGAGTTAGCTCGTTTTAATACTAAAATAATAAAGGTTTCCGTACAAGATAATTCCAAATTTGTTCAACGAAGAAAGAAGAAATAATATGGTAGCTATATCAAAAACATATCGAGAAAAAGATTTACAAAGTTTCTTAATAGATTTGCATGATTTAAAAAATAGACGGTATGATTTAGCCTATTTTAATCAATTATTTAAATCCGCATTATTAAATTTTGGTTCTAACACTCCAGATAACCTAGCGGCTGTTGAACGAATTTCTATTATCAATAACACAAAGGAATTCAATATTAAATTGACGCAATAAAATATTAATTTCAACCAAGTCCTTACTGCACTAACATCTTCCGATACGCTTTTTCAAGCAGCAAAAATAGAATTACCTGATTTAACAAAAAAAGAATGGCTATCCATGCTTAAATTCACTAATTTATTATTAGAAGATATCAAACATTCTTTTGGACTTACTTATAGAATGAAGGAAGTTTTTGATAATGGTGAAGATAATAGACTGACACCTCAAATCTTAAAAAAAATCAATACTCAAACAAAATCGTTAGTTGATAAATATGCCCAAAAAATAAAAATTAAGCATACAAGCACTATTTTTGACGATGTACTATTTGATTTACAAGAAAATAAAGAGGCCAATACCAAACGATATGGTATTCGCCTCAAAAATTATATTTTTTTATCTGATTTATTTTCTATTTTAGAGGAAGTTACTATACCTGACTTTATTACTCATCAAACAGACTGGGAAGCTTTTAATCGAATCATGGTCTTAATTTTCCTAGCTTTCGAAGGCAATGAAAATTTGGTCTAATTTAGATGTAGCATCTTCTTCGTTTCCGTACCAAATTCCGTTTCTAATTGATAATAAATCAAGCCTTTTGGCACTTCACTACCGACTAACCTAAAGGCATTAAATCCTTTTGTCCCTGTATTCTTTAATACTTTTATAACTTGCCCTGCTTCATTGGTTAAGGTCAAAATTATTGGACCGTCTTTGGGCAAAAAGTAGCTAATATTCGTTGACTCTAAAAATGGGTTGGGTCTATTTTGGTAGAGTTCCAACTTCCCTTCTTCTGCTGGCGCCCTTCTAAATAATAATTGTAAAGGCATTACTTTCCCTTCTGTATCATAGGCTTCTGTCCGAACTGGATTATCCATTAGCGTAATAAAATCGCTCAATAAACCATCTTTTTGAGGAATAATTTCTAATTCAAGAATGGCTGTTTCCGCCTGATGTCCACTCTGTTGTTTTTTATTTTTTACCAAAACTGCATTACTTATTTTATCATTTAACCAATTGGCTACAATGAGGTCTTTTGGCAATTGTCTTAAAGAAAGTCCTGGTTGTTTTTTGAAGGTATTTTCTAGTTGCGTAATATTTGCATTTTCAATTTTCAAAGTCATTTGATAGGCTGATAAATGCCCAAAATCGTTCGTTGAAAAAGGCACTATATAATTTTGTCCTGCTTTCAAATCTGCATTTAATAAATTGATGGTCAATGTTTTGGCACTTGGAAAAACATCATTGGGCGTTTTAGGGTCTAGGGTATAACTTCCATTAATATCTCCCATTTTAATCCCTGTAAATTCAATAGCATAAACTCTTTCTGCAGTTAGTTGGGTACTAGTCGTTGGGATTTCCTGAGAAGTATTCGCCAATTTATTTAATAAATCAGTAGGTAAAAATCGCCAGCCTGCTTCCTTAATTCCCCCATTAATTACTTTTTTTAAAATAGCTAAATCAGCGTAAGTAATTTGACCAGAATTGTCTAAATCTGCCGCCACCCATTGATAAGCTTGGTCAAATATTTTTTCGCCTGTTAAATGTTGTTGTAGCCGAATTAAATCAGCCGTACTAATCCCCGCTTTTGCCTCAATTGTTTTTTGTAGCTTAAACGTCGTTTTTTCTGGCACCGAAATATCCATAAATTCAAATCGACCATCGTATAATGCCGTAAAGGACTTATTCCCCACTATAATTTCCGTTCCTTCCATCGGGTATCCTCGCCAATCTTTAATATGTCCTTTAATGTCTTTAATAATGGCATAATTACTTCTGTAAAAATCTGTTAAAGAGACATCGTTGGCGATATAGTTTTCTATTTTCTTAGCCCCATTCCTACCTTTAATATTGTTGTCTAAATTATTGACCAACAAACGAATTTCTTTATGATCGTAACTTAATGGCAGAGCAAACTCAAATAACTTTGTTTCCTCATTGGCTCGAAAATCAAAAGTCCCTCCTTGTATAACGAAAGTATGAAAATCAGATTTTGGCTGTTGAGTAGGCGCATAAATAGGCGATTCGTCAATCCATTTATTTTCCAAAGAACCAGTAGTTGTTAATGGTTTATCTTGAAAATCAGCAGGAAGTACGACCGTCACTTGACTGCCTGCTCCCATTAGAAATTCTCCTTTGGTAAAATCAGGCTTGGCATAAATTTCATAAGTCCCTGCGGTTACATTAAAGCGCAGAGATAAATCTACATTTTGAGCATTGCTGGTAAAACCCAAAAGCAACAACCCAAAAAACAATAAATTTGATAACGTTTTCATACGAAAATAATTAGTGTTTTGATGATAATGAATTTGGATAGATAATCAGTAACACAGCTCTTTGAGCTGTGAATGTAACACGGATAAAAGCATCTCGGATTTTTGTAGCACCGATATTTTTGTATCACGGATATTAGCATCACGGACGTTTTCCAGGTTATTTACTGGTTATCTGAATATTAATTTATATTTAGCATATTCGTCTAAGTAGTTAGTCCAGATGATAGTGTCGGGTGTAATTTGGATGAATTTTGAGCCTGTACTAGGCAAAAAACGCAGACATAGCCTTTGCTATGGCGAGTATTTTTAACGACGTACAGG
>JBGCFJ010001233.1:0-3000 GCA_045106885.1 Saprospiraceae bacterium | reverse complement strand
GGAGATTTTAATTGAATCAGTCGATACACCTGATATTTCCTAAGAAAATTTGTTCGGCCTTGAAAAAGCAATATACACTATGTTACCTTGGCAGTTTCCTACTGCTACTTTGTTGGACTCCCCTCCACTCACAGGATATACACTTCTCTCAATACTTCAATACCCCCATTGATATTAGTCCAGCTTTGGTAGGCGTAGCTAAAGAAGATACTCGGGTATTTGGGGCCTATAAAAGTCAATGGGCTTCTGTTCCTGTTGGTTATACCACCTTTTCTGGAGCAATGGATACTAAATGGGCACCCTTTGGTATGAAAAACGGTTACTTCGGACTTGGTGTAGTCTTTAATAACGACCAAGCAGGAGATGGAGATTGGTCTTTAGCCGATTTAGGTGGGATGCTATCTTTCACCCAACAACTAGGAAAAGGCGTTTTTGCCAGTGTTGGCGGAAAAATAGGCTTAGGTCATCGTTCTTTTAAATTGCAAGACCTTACTTTTGACAATCAATTTAATGGCGAATTCTTTGACCCAACCATTAGCCCAAGTGAAAAATTCACAAATACGAATACTACTTTTTTTGATGCAGGCGTAGGTTTCAACCTACATCTTCAACATAAAAACAGGCGGTCTAAACTAGATATGGGCTTAGGTCTACATCACCTAAATACACCTTCACAAAACTTCTATAGTAGTAGCACTATTGATATACCCGTTCGACGAGATTATTATCTAATGGGCGTATTAAAAATTGCTGAAAATTTTGATTTATTAGCCAATGGGCTATATCGAACGCAAGGAGAATATCAAGAAATAGTCGTAGGTGCAGCTCTACGGATTCATTTAAAAACAACCGCAACGAAGGAATTAGCCTTAGATCTTGGAGGAAATTTAAGAACAGGAGATGCTATTTTACCATACATAGGTTTATTATATCATCAGTGGCGATTTGGTTTTATGTATGATATAAACACTTCGCTCTTTGCAACAGCGACAAATAATAATGGAGGACCAGAATTAGTCGTAATTTATACGATTACCAAACTTCGAGCAACATCCAGGAAACTTTGTCCGCTATTTTAGGACAAGTTTGCCGTCCAAAAAAAACATCAATCTGTGAATGAGATTTTAAAAACTTGACTATGAAAAAACAAATTCTATTACTAATCTGGCTTGTCTCAGCTACTTTCTGTAGTTATGGGCAAACATGGAATCAGTATAAAAAAGAAGCAAAAAAAGCCTTTGACAAACAGGATTATGACCTTTCCCTGTTTTATTTGGACACCATGCAAAAAATTGATAGTGCCAAATTTGATTTATATTTTCTACAAGCCGAAGCCGCCAAATATTTTAATGCTTTTGAATTAGCAGAAAAAAATTACCATCAAGTATTAGACAATGAACAAGCGGAGTATTATGCAGCAAGTACTTACGGCTTAGCAATCGTCCTAAAAATGCAAGGAAAATATGCTACTGCCATTCAAGGGTTTAAGGATTATTTGGTCATTAATTCTGACACCACTTCTAAAGTTCATCAAGAAGCAGAGGCACAAATTCAAGCCTGTAATTGGGCAATTGAGTTGACTAAAATTTACGATAAAGATTTAGTCATTCAACAATTAGGCGCAGCAGTTAATACTGGTTTTTCCGATTTTTCCCCCTACCCTTACCAAGACAAGTTATTATATTCTTCACTAAAATTTGTTCCTCAAAATAATAAGAAAAAAAGTAATAAAAAATACTCCAAAGTACTCCAATATAAAGAAGGAGATGCTAGTGCCGAAACTTTTGATTTAGGATTATCAGATGAAGAGACGCATACTGCACATGTTACTTTTAATAAGGCTGGAAATCAGTTATTTTTTAGTGTTTGCCATTATGAGGATGGTAGTAAAATTCAATGTGAATTATACACTCGAAAAAAGGTAGACCAAAATAATTGGGGACCAGCATTAAAATTACCTCCAACGATTAATCCAGAAGGCGCAACGACCACTCAACCAGCAGTTGGCTACGATGAACAATTAGGAAAAGAGGTGCTATTTTTTGTATCAGACCGACAAGGAGGGCAAGGCGGGACAGATTTATGGATGACTTATTTAGACGAAAGCGGTCAACCAATCAATCCTGAAAATATCAAGGAATTAAATACCGATAAAGACGAAATGTCTCCATTTTTTCATAATTATACCCAAACCTTATACTTTAGTTCCAATGGCAGAATTAGCTTAGGAGGACATGATGTTTATAAGTCTGTATTAAATGAAGGCAACTGGTCTACTATTACCCATACAGGATTCCCTTTAAATAGCAGTTATAATGATGTAGATTTTATTTTGAATAAAGTGGGCAGTGAAGGATATTTTGCTTCCAATCGAGAAGGCACTCGTTTTTTGGACAAACAAATTTCTGCTTGTTGTTACGATGTTTTCAAAGCGGAATTTAATTCCTATTTGTTAGATTTAAATGTCTTGACCTTTCTGAAAACAGCTAATGGGTCAGATGAATTAGTGGATGTAAAAGTAACACTTTATGAAGTATTTGATAAAGCAGAACAAGCAAAATCGCCTAAAATAGAACCTGTTGACAACCGTCATTTTTTCCAAATCAATAAAAACAAACGGTATAAAATCGTTGCGGAAAAAGAAAATTACTTCCCAGCAAATTTTGAATTTGACACCAAAGGGGAAATCAAAGATGGGTTGGTCATCAAGGAAGCCTATTTGCAACCATTAAAATTAAATGTTTTAACGTTTACGGATGAACCACCTGTAGCCGCTTCGAATGTAAATGTCCAACTATTCTTAATAGATAAAAACAATAATAAAACTAAGGTAAAATTATTATACGACCCAGTTGGAAATAGCCACTTCTTTCCTTTATTAGCCAATCATAAATATGAAATAATTGGACAAAAAGAGGAGTTTTAAAGCGAGGGGATTTCAATCCCAAAATGAGCGTACAGTGGCGGCCGTGAAAATACAAGAGAGAGAGAGGTGGAGAG
>JBGCFJ010001232.1:0-5164 GCA_045106885.1 Saprospiraceae bacterium | reverse complement strand
GTCCGCTGAAAATTAATAGTAATTGTGCGTTGGTACTTAGTGACGAGGTAGAAATAAAGTGTGCCAGATTACGCAGTTATTTTTTCTTCTAAGGGCGCTTAAAAAACCGCATATAGCCAAGCTACATAAGGCTTTTTTAAGTGTTCTTAGAAGGAAATAAGAACAAGTAATATGGCTCAATTTATTCCTGCGTCGTCACTTATGATAAAATAAATCATACACTTAGATTTCTTTGAACAAAGCTGATGTTTTCAACCTCTAAAAATTGGCAACCGATATTTCGTTGGCTCACCAAAATAAACTTCAATCTTCAAGGAGTTCTTCAATTTGTAATTGCAGGCTCTCTTTCGTCCATATAATATCTTGAATCAATAACTTGAAAACCTCTTTTTTTTCTTGTTTTGTATTTTTTAAATTATCATAGATAAAATCAAGTATTTTTTCTTGCTTGAGTGCTAAGCTTGCTTCTCCATCATCTATATCTGATAATGCAGATAATTTTTCAAACTCAATTAATTCAATTCTCGAATTGGCAATTGCTTTCCATGAATTATTTTTTACATTAGCAAAGGAGACTCCTTCTGTCTTTTCTATTATATCAATTATAGAAACGGTTTTATCATCCACATATATTTCTATACTATCCATCAACACTTGTTGCCTAGGTATACTTTCTTTTATATCTATGCTGCTTTCTGTTAGCTCACTTTTGATAGAAGAAAAAATCTGATTCAGATATTTTTTATCCTTTCTATCCTCGTTCCAATTATTGATTACCAATGCAATCAAAATTCCAATGATTACTGGAATAATTTCTCTAACTAATTGGTTGATTCTTTCCATTTGAAATAAACAGATTTATGATTTTCGTTCCTCCAATAAAACCCCTGGATTCATCACCCAATTAGGGTCAACTGTTTTTTTTGCAGCCGACAACATTTCGCCAAAAAGCGGGGTGTGCTGTTGTGTATAATAAGGTCGATGGTCTTTACCGACAGCGTGATGATGCGTAATTGTTCCACCATTATCAATAATTGCTTGCGAAGCGGCTTGTTTGATGGCGTCCCATTGTTCCAATTGTTTGCCTTTTTTGCCTTTGGCAATAACGGTAAAATAAGGCGCTGGACCATCAGGATAAATATGGGTAAATCGACAAGTAACCGTTCCAGCACCACAGTATTTATTCACCGCATCTTGGGTGGCTTTTTTTACATTTTTATAAAAAGTAGGATATTGGTCCCAAGTAACTGCGGTTTCAAAAGTATCCATCACTAAACCCAATTTGACACATTCGTCTCGTAAATAAGGAGCGACTAAAAAAGAACTTTTCCAAGCATCTCCTTTAGAACTTCTGGTCGTTGCGGTGACTCTTTTTTCATCCCAAGTGCCACCATGCTCCTTGCATAAAGCCAATGCCTCGTGCATGAAATAAGTGACGTCTCTTTGATGTGATTCAAAACCGACAATTAATATCGAAGATTTTCCATCTCCTAAGCCTGAACCAAAAGCCTCCATCGCATCAATTAATCTGGCATTGGCAGGATTTAAACCCGATTGCGCCAAAGCTCTTGCCCCTGCTGCGCCTGCTTCAAAAGAAGGAAAAGCGACCGTTATCGTCTTTTTGTATTGAGGAATGGTTTGTAAGCGCATCCAAGCAGAAGTAATAATGCCTAGAATACCTTCCGAGCCTGCGACCAATCGTTCTTCACTCGGGCCAGCACCTGAACCTGGTAATCGTCGAGTTTCTATTTTTCCTTTAGGAGTAATCATGGTCACTCCTTGTACAAATTCGTCTATATGGGTATAAAGGGTCGCAAAATGACCACCCGAACGAGTCGCAATCCAACCACCCAAAGTTGAAAATTCATAACTCTGTGGATAATGCCGAAGGGTTAAGCCATGAGGTTTTAAAGACGCATCCAAAGCAGGACCATAAATACCTGCTTGTATATGTGCAGAACGAGAAGCTTGGTCAATCTGTAAAATCTGGTCGAAATACTTCATATCCACTGAAATTACGCCTTGATACCGAGGATTATCGCTTGGTTCTGTCCCGCCACAAACACTACTGCCACCTCCAAAAGGAATCAAAGAAATGTCATTAGCCGTTGCAAATTCCATCAAGGCAATAATATCCGCTTCCGTTCTTGGAAAAGAGACATAATCAGGTGGATTAGGAAATATACCTCTAACACCTCGCCAAATATCTCGAAAGGCTTTGCCATAAGTATGACTCGCTCGGTCAAAATTGGAATTAGAACAAATAGAAGCTAAATGTTTTGGTAAGGTAAATCTTGGCGCACGCAATTGTAAATCTGCTATTGGCACAGGCGTAACTTGCTCGAATTCTTTGATTTGAAAAAGCTGTCCAAGAGTGGTTTTATATTGATTTAAAAGTTGGTTAGGAAGCGGGAAATTCGCCCATCCCCATCCCCAGTAACTGCGTTGGTTAGACATTTTGTAGTGTTGTAAAGCGGATGACTAATCCGCATGAAGTATATCGTTGGGGTTGTGTAGAAAGCCTTATATTAAATTGAATCCTAATTTGTAATTAAAATCTTTAGTGAATGATTGTTTGATTGCTAAGATTGTTAAATTGTTGTCGTAACACTTTGTAAAACAACAATTTAATAATCAAACAATTTTAATAATCACTTACTAGAATTCAAATAATTTACAAAGATGAATTTTTATAAAATGAGACTTTTTACACAACCCCTTTACGGTTAAAAAATGTGGTCTTTGACAAATCCCGTGAAAAATCATCTCGTCTGATGACTGCTTCGTCGGATGAGATGATTTTAACCATCCGACGAAGCAGTCATCGGACGGTTAAAATCTTATTCCACGGAATTTGTTAAGAAACCAAAAATGTTTAGTCTCAAAGTTAGGAAAAAATTTTATTACAAATATTGAATTTTTAATTTTTTGCCTACCTTACTTGCTTAAAGTCAATAACACCTACTTCTTATGCTGCCTTATTTATTACTATTGGTGCTTCTACTCGTTATTATTGGAGCCATAGGTTTATATCTAATTAGAAAAACGCCCTTTGGGACATTAGACCCAAAAGTAGCCATTGCTTTAAAATTGATGCCTGAGCGAAAAGAAGGTATATCGGTTACCGAACAAAGAGCGCAGATGCGAAAAATGGTAGATAAATATAAAAAAGATATACCGCTACTTCGAGTGGAGAATCAGACGATTTCGATTGCAAATCAGTCTATTCCAATAAGGATTTATAGTAATTCTAAAGAAGAAAACCTGCCTATTTTGATTTATTACCACGGTGGCGGTTGGGTTGTTGGGGATTTAGAAACGCATGATGGTATTTGTCGATTATTGGCTAAGTCGGCAAAGGTTTTAGTCGTAAGTGTAGCTTATCGTTTAGCACCAGAACACCCTTATCCCATTCCTTTGGAGGACTCCTATAATGCTTTATTATGGATGGCTGAAAATGGACAAACCATAGGCGGCAATCCTCAAAAAATAGCAGTTAGTGGAGATAGTGCAGGCGGTAATTTAGCGGCAGCAGTTGCCTTAAAAGCTAGAGACGAAAATGGACCAAAGATAAGCTATCAAGCCTTGATTTACCCCGTAACGGATTTGAGTAAATTGACAACTACTTCTTACGAAAATTTTAGAGAGGGCTTCTTTTTGACTAGAGATATGATGGCACAATATATTGATTATTATGTTCCAGTGGCAAATCGAAAAGAAGGATATGTTTCTCCGTTATTGGTGGAAAATTTACTTAATTTACCGCCTGCTTTAGTCATTACCGCAGGATTTGACCCACTTAGAGATGAAGGCGAACAATATGGCGAACGGCTAAAAGCAGCAGGTATTCCTACTACAATTACTCGTTATAAAGGGACGATTCACGGTTTCTTTGGTTTGGAGGCATTAGGGAAAGCGGGAGTAGTAGCCATCGAAGAAGTAGGAAATCAATTAACAGCAGTTTTTAATAATTAAATATAAATCTGTTGCTTTCATTCATCCGTTGGGAGGAAATAAGACCAACGGTAATGGATAATAAGCTATATAAATAACCTAAGTAAAGGACATTTTTCTGGACACAGAGCACGCAAAGGAGACACAGAGTACACAAAGTGTTGATAATTTTTACCTATAACTTTGTGGACTCTGTGTCCAAAATAAAGATACACAACACAAAATAAGATTTGCAAAATCACTTAATAATGAAAGATTTCACTAATAAAATAGTTTGGATAACAGGCGCATCAGACGGTATTGGCAAAGAAATGGCGATTCAAATGGCAAAAGAAGGGGCAAAAATTATTCTGACAGCTAGAAGTGTCGAAAAATTAAAGGCGGTGGAAGTTAGTCTAACTGGAGATGGACATTTGGTTTATCCAATGGATTTATTAAAAGTGGATGCCATTCCTGCTGGAGCAACCGAAGTATTGGCAAAAATGGGAACGGTAGATATTTTGGTCAATAATGCTGGTATTTCCCAAAGGTCTTTAGCCAAAGATACCTCGCTAGAAGTCGATAGAAAAATCATGGAAATCGACCATTTTGCAGTCGTTGCTTTGACCAAAGCTATCCTACCTAAAATGATGGAACAGCAAAGTGGACATATTGTAACCATTAGTAGTGTAGCAGGAAAAATAGGGACACCGATGCGGACGGCTTATTGTGCTGCGAAACATGCGGTGATTGGTTTTATGGATGGTTTAAGAGCAGAAGTGCATCATGACAACATCAAAGTAATGGTAGTTACGCCAGGTTCAGTCAAAACGAATATTTCTATCAATGCCTTAGAAGGGGACGGTAAAAAGCATAATGTGACCGACCCACTTATTGCGAATGGCATTCCTGTAGAGGTCTGTGTAGCAAAAATTCTTAAAGGTATCAAAAAGAACACCCCTGAATTATTGATTGCTAAAGGGAAAGCTAAGTTAGCAGCCTATGCTCGGCGATTTTATCCATCTTATCTATTCAAGGCAATGACAAAGAGGCATACGACCTGATGGTCAGTAGTAGGTAGGCAGCAGTATGGCAGTTGGCAGTTGATTGCCCACTGCCAACTGCAAATTGCCTACTGTAATTTAGCGAATATTTGCGGTGTTTCCCCTTCATATTGACTAATAAGTACTTACTATTAAATAATCGTCACTTTTGATTCAGGCTATTTTTT
>JBGCFJ010001231.1:0-6797 GCA_045106885.1 Saprospiraceae bacterium | reverse complement strand
GTTAAAAAATATTTCCGTAGCGGGGCTATGCAAAGATTTTTTGCCTCGTCTAGCGAAAAAATAGCCTAAATCAAAAGTGACGATTATTTAATAGTAGGTACTTATTTTTTTTAACACTATCTAAATAGTGCTAAATTCCTTAAATATTCAATGAATAAATGTATAAATCTAGTCATTAATTTTCAATGATTTCGATTACTTTAAGCTTTTCTCGCTCGACATTTATTCATTTAATCATTTTCACAGTTACTCATTTAGCACTTACTAAATTCCGACAAAAGTAGTTGAAATAAACCTAAAAGGGAAAACTTAGTGTATATTTTACACTAATTTTTCAAACATAGTAGAAAAAAGAAAACCTCCTACGATCAATCATCACGTAGGAGGTTTATTTATATTACATCAGTCAAATATCGACTGAATAATTTTATTGATTATCTATTCGCTTCAAGCGTTTGTTTCACTTCGACAATTTCATAAGCTTCGATAACATCATCAATCTTAATATCATTGAAGTTTTTAATGGTAATACCACATTCTAAGCCTGCTTTAACTTCCTTCGCATCATCCTTAAAGCGTTTAAGAGAACTAATCTCTCCATGTACTCCTTCTTTAGTTGGATAGATAACGATACCATTTCTAATCAAACGGATATGTGCGTTTCTAGTAACCTTTCCATCTTGAACGTAACATCCTGCAATAGTACCAATCTTACTGATTTTGTACGTTTCACGAACTTGCACTTCACCCATTACTTTCTCTTCCTTCGTAGGTTCTAGCATACCTTCAATCGCAGAACGGATTTCTTCAATTGCTTCGTAAATGATAGAGTACGTTTTAATTTCCACTCCTTCTTTCTCTGCTAATTTTCTAGCACCTAAAGATGGACGAACCTGGAAACCAATAATAATCGCATCAGAAGCAGAAGCTAATAAGACATCTGATTCAATAATCTGTCCTACTGCCTTATGAATAACATTTACCTGTACTGTTTCAATAGATTGCTTGATTAAGGAATCTGCTAAGGCTTCAATAGAACCATCCACATCACCTTTCACAATCAAGTTCAACTCTTTAAATGTACCTAGTGCTAAACGTCTTCCGATTTCATCTAAACTAATACGCTTGCTGGCTCTATTACTTTGTTCTCTAGAAATTTGCGCTCGTTTAGCTGCAATTTGTCTAGTTTCTTGCTCACTATCTAATACTCTAAATTTCTCTCCAGCTTGTGGTGCACCACTCAATCCTAAAATTAATACAGGTGTAGCTGGACCAGCTATTTTGATTCGCTCCCCTCTTTCATTGAACATCGCCTTAATCTTACCAGAATGTTCTCCAGCAACAACAGGATCTCCAATTTTCAAAGTACCAGTTTGCACTAATGCTTTAGAAACATATCCTCGACCTTTATCAAGAGAAGCTTCCAGAATAGCACCAATTGCTTGTCTATTAGGATTTGCTTGAAGTTCTAATAATTCCGCTTCTAACAAAATTTTCTCTAAAAGTAAATCGACATTCAATCCTGTCTTCGCAGAAATATCTTGCGACTGAATTGGTCCACCCCATTCCTCAATCAACAAATTCATTCCTGAAAGTTGTTGTTTAATTCTATCTGGAGAGGCCCCATCTTTATCAATCTTATTAATAGCAAAAATGATTGGTACGCCTGCCGCTTGTGCGTGACTAATAGCTTCCTTAGTTTGAGGCATAATACTATCATCCGCCGCAATAATAATAACCGCTACATCTGTCACTTTCGCACCCCTTGCCCGCATTGCCGTAAAGGCTTCGTGACCAGGTGTATCCAAGAAAGTAATTTTCTTTTGTTCTTCTCCTACCAATACCTCGTAAGCTCCAATATGCTGCGTAATTCCCCCCGCTTCACCATCTGCAACATTGGCTTTTCTAATATAATCTAATAAAGAAGTTTTACCGTGGTCAACGTGTCCCATTACGGTTACAATTGGCGCACGATGCTCTAAATCTTCTGGTGCATCTACGATTTCTTCTTCCTCATCGACTTGCTCTTCAGCAGAAATAAATTCAACTTCATGATTAAATTCTCCAGCAACGACTTCAATGATTTCTGCATCTAATCGCTGATTTATAGAAACAATTACCCCTAAATTCATACAAGTCATAATTACATCCGTCACGGGTGTATCCATTAGACTTGCCAATTCAGAAACAGAAACAAATTCTGTCAACTGTAATTTTTCGTTTACACTTTCTAACTCTTTTTGTTCTTGTTTCTCTCTTATACTCTCTCTCTTATCTCTTCTAAGCTTTTGGCGTCTTTTACCACCTCCACCTTGAAGGCGAGCCATTGTTGCTTTGATTTTCTCTTCGATTTCCTTTGCAGAAACTTCTTTAACTTCGTCATTTCGACCTTTGCCACCTCTATTGCCACCACGACCGCCTCTATTATTGCCACCTCTATTGTTGCCGCCTCTATTACCACCACCTTGAGTTGGTCGCCTGGTTCTATTACCACCACCGCCTTGACCTTGTCTCTGCTGACCACCTGAGCTAGTTGCAGTTGTCTCTATTTTCTTTCTTTTTCTTCTACGTTTCTTAGGTGTAGTAGAATCCGAAGAAGCTACAGGTTTTGCGCCTTTGTCATTAGTAGATTTAGAAGCATTTCCACGGTTTGATTGCGATTGGTTTTGATTACCACCTCTCTTTTTCTTTGGCTTTGAAAATTTGCCAATATCAATTTTACCAAGAATTTTAGTACCTTTCAATTTTGGTGCCTCTGCTCTAATAACCCCACGTTTAATAGCTTCTGTAGGCGCTGCTGCATCAGTTGCAGGCGTCGCTTTAGATACTGGTGGTTTCTTTGCAGTAGGTTTCTCTTCCTTAGTCTTTTCTTTTACAGGTTTCTCTACTGCCACTGGCTTTTCCTTTTCTACCACAGGCTTCTCTACTTTCGCAGGCTTCTCTACTTTCGCAGGCTTTTCTATTGCCACTGGCTTCTCTACTTTCGCTGGAGATGCAGCAGGTGGTGGTACCACCACTGCTTTGGGTGTTTCTTCCTTAGGCGTTGAAACTACAGGTTTAGGCTCCACTACAGGAGGTTCTACCTTTTCAACGACAGGCTTTACCACTTCTTTTGGCACTTCTGCTATAGGTGTTGCTTCTTTTATTTCTTTCTTAGGCTCAACAACCACTGGAGGTGGTGTTTCCTTCTTTGGCTTCTTCTTATGCTTTCTTGCCTCTAAGTCAATTTTACCAAGAATTTTCAACCCAGGTCCTCTCTCCTTCTTCTTCTCAGGAATAGGTGCTTCTTCCTTCACCTCTTTCTTTGGAGGTTCGGGTATAATCACTTCTTCTTTCTTCACTTCAACTACTGGAGGAGTTGGAGCAGGTGGCGGAGGTGCTACAGCCTTCTTTGTTATAGGGGGTGGCGGAGGTGCCACTGGAGGCGGAGGTGCTACTGGTTCTTTCCTAGTTATCGGACGAGTACCAATAATCAACTGATTTGCTTTTTCTTTGATTGCATAAGATTCTTGAAACTCTTGATGAAGTTTCTGTTCCATCTCTGCTGTAACCTTAGCAATAGGTTTGTCCTCTATCTCAAAACCATTTTGGTTGAGAAAGTCCACAATTGTAGTTGTACCTACATTAAGTTCTTTTGCTACTTTAATCAGACGTTTTGCCATTAAGTTCCTTTTCCGCTCTTTTAGAAATTCCTTGATTTTGTTAAACAACATCTAAAATTAACTTGATGTTGAAGTGTCCTTAATCTCTTTTAATAATTTTTATTAAAATCATTAACAAAGAAAAAGATTTTGCACTTGCCTTGTCTCTCTCCAATTCTACAATTGACGAGCGGCGTTTATTAATTATACTTATATGATAATAAAAATTAGTTTAGTTATTTTTTTATATATTTTTCATCCATACAAAAAATAATCACCCTATTTTTTAATAGTATTTTACAAAGTTACAGAATTCTTATTGCTACTTAGCTCTCATTTTAAAAAAACCCCTATTATCTGCTCTTTTTTAATAGATTTAATATAAAATTAGACCAATTAGTTCCTGAGAATAGTTGTTTTTCTAGAATTGATGGCAATAAAGATGAATAATCTAGTATTAAAAATAATTAACAAGTTAATTCATCCTTAAAAAATAGTCAATTAATCTTCAAACTCAGCTTCTAATACTTTCAATACAGTACCGATTGTCTCTTCTTCCAAATCTGTTCTTCTGACCAATTCTTTGACACTCAGTTCAAGTACACTCCTAGCCGTGTCGCAGCCAATAGCTTTCAATTCTTCGATAATCCAATCTTCGATTTCATCAGAGAATTCATCTAAATCTACATCATCTAATTCCGTTGTATCATTCTCTCTGTAAACATCGATTTCGTATTCTGTTAATAAACTTGCTAGTTTAATATTAGTACCTCCTTTTCCAATAGCTAATGAAACTTGATCTGGCTTTAAGTATACAGAAGCTCTTTTGTTTTCATTATCCAAATCAATCGAACTTACTCTAGCTGGTGTTAGCGCTCTTTGGATTAATAAAGATTCATTATTGGTAAAGTTGATAATATCAATGTTTTCATTTTTCAATTCTCGGACAATACCGTGAATTCTCGACCCTTTCATACCTACACAAGCACCGACAGGGTCAATTCTATCATCGTAAGATTCTACAGCCACTTTAGCACGTTCTCCTGGTAATCTTACAATTTTTTGAATGGTAATTAAACCATCTTCAATTTCAGGTACTTCTTGTTCTAATAATTTAGATAAAAATAAATTATCAGTTCTAGATAAAATAACGACAGGTGTATTATTTTTCATTTCCACATTCTTAATCACCCCTTTAACCATATCTCCTTTTCGGAAAAAGTCGCCATTAATCATTTCCTTTCTAGGTAAGATTAATTCGTTTCCTGTCTTATCATCTAGTACTAGTAATTCTCTTTTTAGAATCTGATGAACCTCGCAAAGCACAATAGTGCCTACTTGCTCCATATATTTCTTATAAATCTCATCTTTTTCTAATTCCATAATTCTGGAAATTAGTGTCTGACGAGCTGCCATAATAGCTCTTCTACCAAAATCTTTTAATTGTAATTGCTCATAACATTCCTCTCCAATTTCATAGTCATCATCAATACTTAATGCTTCTGAGATAGAAATTTGACTTTTATCATCTGTTACCTCTCCATCCGGTACAATTTCTCTTACCCGCCACAATTCAAGGTCCCCCTTCGTGGTGTTTACAATCACATCAAAATTCTCATCAGAACCAAATTTCTTTTTAATTAAGGTTCTAAATACGTCCTCCAATACTCTAACCATTGTCGGACGGTCAATGTTTTTCCCTTCTTTAAATTCAGAGAAAGTACCAACGAGATTCATCATCGCTTTAAAATTTTTATGTCAGATCTTATCCTACTTAATAATAACAGCTTTTGAGATTATCAAGGGATTTAATTTTATTTAAAAGCAGGTTTTATCACTGCTTTCTTTATCGTATTATATGGGATTTCTGTAATTTCCGTTGTTCTTATTTTTTTCTTTCCTTCTTTCAAAACAATTTTTTCCTCAATAAAACAAGCCGTTTCATTGGCATCTACTAACTTTCCTGCTCTTTTTTTGACGCCATCCTCCAAAAAATTAATGGCTAATTTTCTACCAATATTTTTCTGATATTGTCTAGCTAAAGTTAGTGGTCTGCTAATTCCTGGAGAAGATACCTCAATAATATATTTCTCTCCTAACCATTGATTTTCATCAATATGGTATTCCAAATAGCGACTAATTTTCTGGCATTTTGACAATGGCAATGATGTATCGCTATCTATAAAGACTTCCAATTTATTATTACTATGCATTTTTATCTCTACAATAAAGAAATCTGCATAATCTTCTTCTGTAAATTTTTCGGCCAATAAGGCTTCTATTTTTTGCTCAATCAAAGTCCTTCCTTTTTTTGTTGTCTCTTAGTCAGATTTTTAGTTAGGACACAAAAAAGAGGGAACTAATTGCTCCCTCTCCTGTGTTTTTTACTATTTGACTGCAAATATAAGGTATTTTAATAAATACAGCAAGAAAATTTATGCACTAAAAAGGGTTTTCTTATAAAAATGGGAAAACGGCTTTTTTGACAATTTTCAATTTTCAATTTATAATTTTCAATTTTCAAAAGGGAATACCCCTAGTTTTGGGGTGTAAAATATCATTATTGAGGCTACTAGTTATTTACTTATTAATGAACATGCTCAAAAATAGAGTACAGCTAGGTATAATTTTCTAGTGCGTCAGATAAAAGATTGATATTGAAAAACAATTGAATATTTATCTTGTTCGTCAAATCCGTTGCCTTCATTCATCCGTTAGTCTATTTTCTACCAATAGATGAATGAAAACAACGGATAATTATCAATTTTTCACCTGACTATCTATATCCGTATTGACCGCAAAAGCTTTCAATTTATTTTTTGTGGTGCCGAAGCTACGCTCCTTAAAGGAATTTTGGGTTAATTAGAGTCTGTCCGTAAACTTGTGCTTTGCGTGTCTAACGTAATCGCCAAATTTATTTGGCTGATTCAAAATATTGACTATCAGTAATTTATGAACCTACCAAATAAATTTGGTGGTTACGAGCGGAACAAAATTGACTTTATGGACAGACTCTAATTAATCCTACAGACGGGGTCAGAGCGCTGCTCTTTTAGTAAAAAATTAAGGAGCGTAGCTTCGAAACGGTCTGTAGGAATTGCTGAATGTCCATTTTTCCTTTAAGGAGCGTAGCTTCGGCACGATATAGCAATCTTT
>JBGCFJ010001230.1:0-3293 GCA_045106885.1 Saprospiraceae bacterium | reverse complement strand
GGAAATCGATGGGCACATATTGCGTCGCTGCTACCAGGAAGAACGGAAAATGCTGTTAAAACACGTTATAAGTCTCTTGTCAGAGCAAAACAAAAGGAATGGACTCAAGCCGAAGATGACATTATTATTGAAGATGTACATAGTTTTCAATAAAGACGAATTCATCGTTTATCATTCATAGTTCATCATTCTTTATACCGCTTATGCTCCCCAAACTTAGGCTGCAGCCTATCTTTCTCTGATAAAAGCACTTTTTCTACATCAATTTGCCAATCAATTTTAAAATGTGGGTCATTGAAATAGACCCCAGCATCCGCAGGCTTATTATAAAGATTATCACATTTGTAGGCAAAAATAGCAGTATCACTTAATACCACATACCCATGTGCAAAGCCTCTAGGAACAAATAATTGTTTTTTGTTGGCCTCGCTTAATCGAATAGCAAAAGATTGACCATAGGTAGGCGAACCTTCTCTGATATCTACTGCAACATCCAAAACTTCCCCTTGGATAACTCTGACCAATTTGGCTTGGGTGTAGGGCGGAAGTTGATAATGTAAGCCTCTCAGCACCCCAAAAGTGGACAAAGCTTGATTATCTTGGACAAAATTACTATTAATCCCCGCTGCTTCAAAAGTCTCGGCATTATAGGCTTCGTAAAAATAGCCTCTATCATCTCGCCATACTTTTGGCTCAAAAACGACTAAGTCAGGAATATGTGTTGGTATGAATGGCATGAATTTTATTAATTTTCACAGAAAAAAGGCAAAGATTCAATAAGTTATTAACTAATTGAATTTTTTTACATTTTTTCGACGGAATAGTTACATACTATTAATTACTTTCGTGCTTTAATTCTGAAACAAAAAACATTATCGAATTCTATCAATAATTAGCATACATGAAATTAGACAATCGCATTAACCGCAGCAAATCAGCCGCTTTGTTTGAAGAAGCTAAAAAATACTTCCCTGGTGGGGTAAATTCGCCAGTAAGAGCATTCAAATCAGTCTCTGGGCCTCCATTATTTGTAAAAAGAGGATATGGTTGTCGGTTTACTGACGAAGATGATAACCAGTACCTCGACTTTTGTTGCTCTTGGGGACCACTTATTTTAGGTCATAATAATGCGGCTATTAGAGAAAGTGTTTTGAAGACCGTTACTTATGGCACCTCCTTTGGCACACCTACTAGGTTAGGGAATGAAATTGGTCAATTAATTTTGGACAATAACCAATATATTGAAAAAATGCGCTTTGTTAGTTCTGGTACAGAGGCGGTTATGTCTGCTATTCGTTTGGCTAGGGGAGTTACCGGAAAAAGTAAGGTTATTAAATTTGATGGTTGTTATCATGGACACGTCGATTCCCTTTTAGTTAAAGCTGGCTCTGGTTTGGCTACTTTTGGGGTTAGTACTTCAGCAGGGATTCCTGAATCTTTTGCAAAGGAAACATTGGTTGTTCCTTTAAATGATGAAGCTATCCTAGAAGAAACACTCCAGCAATATAGTACCGACATAGCTTGTGTAATTATTGAACCTGTTCCAGCTAATAATGGCTTATTATTACAAAACAAAGCTTACCTAGAATTTTTAAGAAAAGTCTGTACTAAATATGGCGTCTTATTGATTTTTGATGAAGTTATCTCTGGTTTCAGAGTGGGTTTTGAAGGGGCAGCAGGCTATTATGGTATTCAGCCAGACATTATTACTTACGGTAAAATTATTGGTGGAGGGATGCCTGTAGGTGCTTATGCTGCTAGTAGCGAAATCATGGGACACATTGCACCAGAAGGTAATGTTTACCAAGCAGGGACACTTTCTGCAAATCCTGTCGCTATGGCAGCAGGTTTGGCAGCAGTAAAGGAGTTATTACAGCCAGAATTTTATGCCCATTTAAATTATAAAACTAGGGTTTTTGTAAAAAATATACAAGACCATTGTGACCAAAAAGGATATGAAGTTTCGATTGTCCAAATGGGGTCTATATTTTGGGTCGCTTTCACAAAAGAACGCATTCTTCGAGCAGACCAAATTGACCCCGCAAGTATGGAGAAATTTAAGGTATTACACCATGAATTATTACAACGAGGTGTTTATTTAGGGCCTTCTGGTTATGAAGTAGGCTTTGTTTCTGCAGCGCATCAACCAGCAGATTTGGAAGAAGCGGCTGCGAAGATTTGTGCTAGTATGGATGTCGTTTTTGGTGGGTAGCATTGGTTCTAGATATTGGGTTTCAGGTATCAGGCTATACATATTTATGTTAAACTTGATAGCTGAAATCTAGTACCTTTCACCCATTTTTTTATTCTGGAGTAACCAGATAATAAGCACAAGTAGACAAATAATTTCGAATGATTGGTATGCCCTTCACCACAGGTAATTGTTTCTTTGGTTTAAGGTTAAATTTATATTCGTAAATAGGGTTAAATAGAAATAATTCTTTTTTTAGTGTTGTGTACGACCTGTTTTTTAAAATTCTTTCAAATCGTTCTATAGAAATTCCTGTATCTTTAATTTCAATTAATCCTTCAATATTACCTGCTGTTTCTCCACCTAATTTTAAAATCCCTCTATAAAGTGGTTTAGGTAACAAGTGAAAATAAGGCAATTTAGACAAATATTTGTTTTGACAAATTTGTTGATGTCCTCCAAAAGGCATTTGCCAAGGTGGGAATCCAAAAAAGACTTTTCCGTTAGGTTTTAAAAATGATTTTAGGGCTTGCATAAACCTATCTTGGTCATGAATATGTTCAATTACATCTTTTAAGATAATTAAATCCAATTTACTAGCTAAGTCTTTTTCTGGGTCAATGTCATAGATATTTCTACTAATGAATCGAATTTTATTTTCCTTAATTTCTTTTTCATAAAATTGTCTCGCTAATGTTACCCGCGCCTCACTTAGTTCAATTCCTGTACAATCATGTCCTCTTTCTAGAAAAGCTTTTAAAACTCCTGCTTCTGCACAGCCGATTTCCAAGACATTCATTGGTCGATTCAGGTCCAAACTATCTTCTAAAAATGGAATGACGTAATCTTTTGTTACCTGATATTGCATATTAAAATAGCGTGCTTTATCTGTATGGAATTCAAACATAAAACGATAATTTAATTTTTTCTTTCAAGTTTTAATAAACTTTATCCCGAAATACTAAGGCAAAGTGGAGAAAATAATTAGCCAGTTAGGCTAGTCAATTTTTCTTCTAAGGAATTCAAAAAATGCTTGCATAATGGATTATACAAGCATTTTTTGAGTTTCTTAGAAGGAAAAAAGGCAGTATAAATGGTTGAT
>JBGCFJ010000123.1:0-1436 GCA_045106885.1 Saprospiraceae bacterium | reverse complement strand
CTTGGGATTTATTTAAATACCCAGGTATTCGGTCAGATTCGGATATGTACACGTTGGGTTTTGCATTCAAGCCTTGGACCAACCCTAAAGCTATTGCCGACGGGCCTGCCATCATGGACTATTTGAATGAAACCGTCGATGAATTTAATATCAGGAAGCATATTCGGTATAATCAAATGGTTATTAATGCAGCTTGGTCTTCCGAAACCGCACTTTGGACTTTAGACGTACAAAATAAAGCAACACAAAATTCGAAAACTTATACCTGTAATTTTCTGTCCATGTGTTCTGGTTACTATAATTATAAAGAAGGATATACGCCTAATTTTGAAGGCATTGACCAATTTCAAGGCAAAGTCATTCACCCACAAAAATGGCCAAAGGATTTAGATTATGACAATAAAAAAGTCGTTGTCATTGGTAGTGGTGCAACCGCAGTAACCATCGTTCCAGAAATGGCTAAAAAAGCAGCGCATGTTACGATGTTACAACGCTCTCCTACTTTTGTCGTTGCTGCTCCAGATATAGATAAATTAGCCGTTTTCACAAATAAAATCTTACCTGCTAAAGCGGCTTATTCTATGAACCGCTGGCGTAAAATTTTAATGCAAAGATTTATGTACTGGGTAGCTAGAACTTATCCCAAAACCATGAAAAAAATGTTGATTGGTGGTGTTCAAAAAGAATTGGGAGAAGCATATGATGTAAAAAAACATTTTACGCCAAGCTATAACCCTTGGGACCAACGAATTTGTTTAGTTCCGAATGGCGATATGTTTGAAAGTATTAAAGCCAATAAATCATCCGTTGTAACCGACCATATAGACACTTTTACAACTAAAGGCATTCAATTAAAATCTGGAAAAACCTTAGAGGCAGACATTATCGTCACCGCTACAGGCTTAAACCTTAAACTCTTAGGTGGTATTAATTTTTCAGTCGATGGAAAAACAATTGACTTATCCAAAACCATTTCTTACAGAGCGATGATGTTTAGCGATATTCCTAATTTAGTTTTAGCCTTTGGCTATACCAATGCTTCTTGGACCTTAAAATGTGATTTATCGAATCAATATGTTTGTCGATTAATCAATTATATGGATGAAAATGGATTCAAAAAATGTATGCCCATCCAAAATGACCCTACTTTAGAATTAGAAGATTGGTTAGATTTTAGTTCAGGTTATATTCGTCGAGTTATTCACACTTTACCAAAACAAGGGACTAAAAAACCTTGGCGCTTAGACCAAAATTATATGGTGGATAGAAAGATGATTGGGAAGGCTGATTTGAATGATGGCGTGATGGAGTTTTCTGCGCCTAAGAAGTCGGTTACGCAGGAAGCGGTGGCAGTGGGCAGTGGGCAGTGGCAGTAGGCAGTGGGCAGGGGCAGTGGCAGTGGCAGGGGGCAGTGGCAGTAGGCAGTGGCAGGGGGC
>JBGCFJ010001229.1:0-2451 GCA_045106885.1 Saprospiraceae bacterium | reverse complement strand
TGGGAAAATCTTCTGAAAGTTTTTACAAACAAAGGAAACAAGCATTGGCAAAATTTGTGGATAGAAGTAGTCGAGGAGGAGGAACATCAATTGCCATTACTAAAAAGATTGAGCAAGAAGTTGCAATAGGTTTTCCTACTGATGTGATTGTGGAGAAAAGTAAGGAAAATGTTGACTTGATTATTATGGGAGGAACTGGAATGACAAATAGCATCCACCAACCTTTTGGAAGTGTGGCTAGTCATGTTGCTCAAAAAGCGCATTGTCCTGTATTAATTATTCCACAACATGCCTCCTTTGCAGGATTCCGCAACATCCTTTTTGCTAGCCATCATGATTCTGTTAAACCCAATTTATTACAAAAAGCAATTAGATTTTCTAGACCTTTTGGTTCAAAGTTACATTTTATTCATGTGCAAACTGCGAAGGCAAAACCGAATCTGAATATCGAACTAGAAGATAACTTATTCCGATTTTTATTTGAGAAAGGTTCCCCTGATTTTCCTTTTAATTTAGCCTCTATTGATGCTCCTACTACGGAAAAAGGATTAAATCAATACATCAAAGAAAATGAAATTGATTTGGCTTTTTTAGTCACACATCATCGCAATTTTTGGGAGCGACTCTTTCATCAGAGTGTAACAAAAGAAATGACGATTCATACATCTACTCCCATTCTTATCTTACATGATGATGATAATTAAGTAATGTCCTATTAAATTATAGTTTATGAAAAACATTCTCTTTCCTACAGACTTTTCCAAGACCTCTATTAATGCGTTACCATTCGCTGTTAGTATCGCTAAGAGAACTAAAGCAAAATTGACTATTGCACACGCCTATCAGGTATTACCTAGCTCAAAATCCTCTGGAATAACTATTAAAAATCAAGCAGAAGAGTTGATAAAAAAGTCACTTAAAAATTTGCCTACAAATTTAGTAGAAGGAGTGAATATTAAGTCATTCGTCATGCGAGGAGAAACACTATCTTTTCTAAGCCATATATCTAAAGGATGTGACTTAGTTATAATGGGTACTAAACAATTACAAACTTGGGCAGAACAATTATGGGGGCAAATCACACATCAATTTATAAAGCAGACCAGTACTCCAGTCATCGTCATTCCCGCATCCTATCCATTTAAAGAAATAAAAAACATCGTTCTCGCAATAGATGAAAATCCGATAAAGGATAAAAAAGGTTTAAGCATATTAAAAGAAATTGCTCATCAATTTAATGCTGAATTAACCCTTTTTCATACAGAAGAAAGAGCAACAGACAAAGGAATTCATAATACTGCCTTAGCTTGTTTTGACAACACGATTGATTTTCACATTGACTTTAATTTTGTTCAAAAAGATATTCCCCAGAGTATAGAAGAAATGGTCGTAGACTATGACGTAGATTTGGTAGGTTTAATCCGACGAAAACGTAGTTTCTTAGAAAATTTCTTTCATCAAAGTATTACAGAAAAAGAATTGATAACTACTAAAATACCTTTATTAATTTTGCAGGATACTTAATAGATTAATAAGTCCAAAAATTGCAACTAATGCGTTTTTTTCTGTTCTCTATTTTTTTATTGACCCTAATTATGTTGTCTACTAATTGTGGACCAACCGATACCAATTACAGTCCTCAACAATTAGCTAAAAAAAGAAAAAAGCGCCAACACGCTACACTCAGTATTTTAGCAGCGCTACCGAATAAAGTCAAATCTCCTGAAACTAATCCTAGTTCTCCGCTCAAAGTACAGCTTGGTAAATTGCTCTTTTTTGACCCTATTTTGTCAGGCGATAAAGATGTCGCTTGTGCTACTTGCCATCATCCCCAAAATGGCTATGCCGAATTTAGAGATTTATCTATCGGAGTAAATGGGGTAGGACTGGGGAGTAAAAGAACGTTCAACCAGCCCAATGCTATTCCGATAGTAAAACGGAATGCCCACACCATTCTCAACACCGCATACAATGGCATCAATACCAGTAATCAATACGTCCCTGAGAACGCTCCAATGTTTTGGGATGTCCGAACACTTAGTTTGGAAAACCAAGCAATTGAGCCGATTAAAGCCTTGGAGGAAATGCGAGGTACTCATTTTACAGAAGAAGAAATATTAGTAGAGGTAGTGAATAGAATCAAAGCCCTTCCAGAATATCAAACTCTTTTTACGACTGCTTTTACTGAAGATAATCCAATCACTACCTCGAACATAGGCAAAGCTATTGCTGCTTTTGAAAGGTCTTTAGTCACCAGTAATACTCGATTTGACCGATATATGCGTGGAGAAGAAGATGCTATTTCTCTTTCCGAAAAAGATGGATTTGAGCTATTTAAAAAGGTGGGCTGTGCCAATTGCCACAATGGGGCAATGTTCTCTGATTTTAAACCACATATTATCGGTGTCCCAACTAACGAAAAATTACCCGAACTAGACAAAGGCTTTAAAG
>JBGCFJ010001228.1:0-2479 GCA_045106885.1 Saprospiraceae bacterium | reverse complement strand
ACCTAATCTTATCAACTCATTCACTCATCAATCTCATCAATCTCATTCACTCATTATCATACCTTTCCTTACGCTGATTACTAGGATGAAAATTTAAAATAGTGGACCGTAAATATTCAGTATCTAAATGAGTATAAATTTCTGTCGTGGTGATAGATTCATGACCAAGCATGTCTTGGACGGCTTTTAAATTAGCACCACCTTCTACTAAATGAGTGGCAAAAGAGTGTCGAAAAGTATGTGGACTGACGTTTTTTTGGATGCCTCCTAATTGGGCGGCTTCTTTCACAATATTAAAAATCATAATTCGACTTAATTTTTTACCTCTTCTGTTTAAGAATAAATAATTGGCGTGGTCTTTATGAATATTTTTTTGCAGCTTACGTACCCCCTTAATATAAAAACCAATATGTTTGATGGCTTCTTCTCCAATCGGGACAATTCGTTCTTTATTATTTTTACCGATGACTTTTATGAAGCCCATATCTTTATAAAAATGGGATAACCGAAGCGTAATTAATTCACTCACCCTTAAACCACAAGCGTATAACGTTTCCAACATCGCTCTATTTCTAACGCCATGGTCATAGCTTAAGTCGATGGTTGCGAGCATAACTTGTATCTCATCATAAGCCAATACTTCGGGTATTTTTTTTTGTAAGCTAGGGCTATCTAAAATGGCAGTCGGGTCATCATCAATAATATCTTCAACTAATAGAAATTTATAAAAAGCTTTGACCCCAGAAATAATCCTAGCTTGCGAATTAGCACCTAAACCCATTTCATTAATCCATTTGACAAAACCTTGTAAATGTTCTGACTGTATCGCCTTTGCTTGAACATCGTAATTATGTAATTCTAAATAATCTGCTAATTTTTGTACATCTCGCACATAATTTTCTACCGAGTTGGGAGAGAGGCCTCTTTCTAATTTAAGATAGGCATAAAAACCTTTGATGATGGGTGTCCAATTCATTTATAGTGTAATGAGATTAAAATAAGAAGTATGTAGATGCAGAAAGTCATTATCTGTTGTTACTAGACTTGCATTGATTACGTGAGCTGTGGCTGCTATCCATAAATCATTTTTGCCCATATTTCTAGCAGTTAATGGCTTTGGTAATGGATTGCCAGGTAGTTTCCCTTGACTGTAAGCATCAATTTTAGCATAGGCATCAATGATGGTTCTTTTTGAAATTTGTAGAGGCACTAATTGATTTAGGTGATTTTGTAGATTGGCTAATTTTTTATTCCCCCATTTTAGTTGAATAGCTAATGAGTAAATTTCGCCGACAGTAACGATGGAAATAAATGACCTATTTTGAGAGTCGAAAAATTGATATTTTTTATTCCATTTTTTAAATGAATCCGATTGACGTATTTGATGTACTAAGATATTAGTATCCCATAAGAAATCCATGATTTTGTGTAGTTTTGGATTAGTATTTAGAGCATTTTTATAAGTTTTTCCGCAGGTAATTCATCAGCCCAAAGTTTTTGGATTGGCGTTAATTTTTGTTCGGTTAATTTAGCTTTATCCAAATCAAATGGTGTGTCAAATCCCTCAATATCTAAATCGAGAACTTGTTTTTTTTTACTAGGTTTTTCTAATTCAGCAATCCATTCTTTAATAAGTTGTAATTTCAATTCTTGAGGCAACTGTCTTGTTAATGAAAGTACTTGTTCAATAGAAAACTTTATAGGAATTGTTTGTACACTCATTTTAAAAATTTTATTTTATCATTTAGATGGAGTAGCATTCATTTTTGCATTGTGTCAAATATACGCTTTTTTATAACAAAAAGAGAGGTTGAATAATTTCAAATAAATTTGATTTTGTTGTTTTACAAATACCTTGGATTATAAATTATCTTAGGCAATTTCCCCCATTTCTTCTTACGTCGCTTGGGGGAAGTTCGTTTGCCAATGAAGTATTGTAGATCAATGGAATAAATATTGCCTTGTTTCGATAAGTTAGCAATTTCATTGATTTGAGGAGAATTAACCGTTAGGGTTCCTTTTGCACGTGCGACAAGTGGCGTCTGGGAACTAACTCCAATGTATAATATTCGACTATTGTATTACGGTATCATACAAAGTCATTGCGATTTACATCTCGTACTAAAGTAGCATGTCCTGAATAACCATAATAAGTAAAGTTAACAGTTACTACATCCCATCCTTTCATTGCATAATGATTTATACTTTTTTCCAATTCACTGGCTACTTTGTCTCTAGACCAACAACTAAATTCTGATAATATTTTGTACTCTTTCATAAGGCATTCGTTTTTATTGAGTGATTTAAATACATCTCAAAATTGCCTTAAAAAAGGATGGAAATCCACTTTTTTCGATAAACCAAGTAGAAAACTAGTTGAACCAAGTAGAAATTCGATAATACTAAATCCAATGGTCTTTCACCGCTTTTCCATCAACTGTTATCACTGTTAATTCTTCAGAAGGATACCAATATACTT
>JBGCFJ010001227.1:0-4093 GCA_045106885.1 Saprospiraceae bacterium | reverse complement strand
TAGCCCTTCTTTTCTGGCAAATTGTTGGTAGTCGTATTGCCCAGTTTGTGAAAAAGACTGTGTAGGACTTTGAAAGTAGCAAAGAAAAACGATAAGAAAGTAGCCGTATTTATAAAAGAGGTTGTAAAAGTTGAATGTTTTTTTGGGAGTTACCAGACATAAATTTACAGTATAGCTGACGCCAAATATCCGAATACTAAAATAGCCTTTCGGAAATAATAGCCGAAAATACCGGAAAATGCTTGAACTCATTTACTGAAATTGTCTAGTTTATTTATTTGGGAGTGGCTTATTAGCGGTTAAACTAATACCATCAAAATTGTAAATTTAATGATTCTAACTTTAAGCTGCTAATCTGATGAAAAAATCAAGGGTCATTTCTCTTCTTTTAATGAAAAGAACACTTTTATTTTAAAAAAATCAATTTTTTTAAAATAAATAAGCTGAACATACAAGTTGTTGATATTCAAGTTGTTAATGTTGGGTTGAACAGTTGTATGAACAATAATGCTATCCTTTTTTTAGTCCTTGAACAATAGTTAAGAATATAAAAACAATACTGCTCCTACCTTTTTCAAAACGCCTACATCTTTGCATCATCAAGTTGATAACGGGATTCAATTATAGTTTTTAAAAACCCTTTATACTTGAACGAATGTCCAATATTATCTAGCATTAAATCTAATTTTTTAAAAAAAAATAAAAAATCATGACTATACAATTATTAACGAAACATAAAATCATATTAAAAAAAATAAAAATGAAAAGAGTTAGCATCATCTTATTAAGTGTATTAGCAATAGTTGCTATGGGTAACGCACAAAATGAGCGGTTTGATATTTCTCTACATGGCGGGTTAGCTATACCGATTGGGAGTTGGGGAGAACAAGAAATTCAAGGCCAAAATTCAAGTATCTGGGTACCAAACGGAACAACTTTTGGGCTGTCCTTTAATTATAAAATTACAAAAGGAAATTTTGGTTTGACAGCAATGGTCATGCAACAGACCAATGCTTTAGATACAGAATCTCTAGCACGTTCTTTCAATCGGCAAAATTCCTTCTCAAACATTAGCGTAGCAAGTGGAAATTTCAAACTCAACCAATTCCTAATAGGTATTTCCGATTACTATCCTATTGCCGATAAGTTATCATTAGATATTAAATGTTTGTTTGGAGCGATGGATATAGGAAAACCAGCTTTAACCATAACTGATGAGAATGGCAGCCAAACCTACACAGGTAGTTCTTCTTTATCATTTGTCTATTTAGTAGGAACTGGAGTGCGGTATCATGCGAATAGTAATTTAGATTTTTTATTCAGCGTAGATTTCATAGATACCAATCCATATTTTGGTGAATTTGAATATTGGTGGGATATAGAACCTGAGACCAATTCGACTTCTGCAATTGATTCTAGTATTAGTTCTTTGAATATTAAATTAGGGGTAGCTTTTAAATTTTAAGATTTGCTATAAATCTTAGTGGTGTTCAAACTGTTATAAGTTATTTTTTACACGTTCCTTAATAGAGAGAATAAGGCTAGATGGGTTCAACTTTGGTGACGACGAAATGATAAGCCTGTTCAAAACCCAGAAAATAGTCAGGTGGAGGAATTATTGTTTTGTTGTTGCTTAGTTTTTAAACTAAAATAAAAAAGAAACGAGTTTATGAAAAAGATAATCGTATTTATTTTCGTCGCATTTACGCTAAGTACTTTAGCTGCGCAAGATTTTAAACAATTTTTTATTACGACAGGTGGTGCTTATGGGACGCACCAAAATCAAACTTTTTCCAAATCTGCTTTAACAGGAGGAGGCATCAATATGGCTATTGGCGGAGGAAAACATGCTAAAAATTTGTTTCGATGGAAATTAGCTTTTCCTATACAATTTTATACGCTTAATAACGTAATCGAAACCCAATCGCCTATAGTTGATGCTTCTTTGAGTTTTACTTGGATGAAAGGCATCAAAAAGGATGGCGCCAATAGATTGTATGTTGGAGGGGAAATTGAAGGAGGCTTATTGTTTAGACAAAGCGAATTTTTGGGTAACAATGGGACGTCTGTTTTGTACACGAATACCTTGTCTGTTGCTTCTAGATTGGAACGACCTTTAGGAAAAAAATGGCGACTAGGTTTAGAAGCAAGTATTGGGTTATTATCTTGGGCAAAGGTCACCGATGGCTATGCTTATGCTGCTTCTCAAGAATTTTTAGAAAATGGGGAGTTCAATTATTTAGATGACCCTACTGGACAATTGTACAAATATGGAGAAATTGCGCCCATTGGCAAATTCAACCGAATTAAAACAGATATTTCTCTTTTTCAAGATGGGGATAAAGCAAGATGGGGAACTAAATACAGTTGGAATTTAAAGGCGTATGAACCATTTACAAATGGACAGATTGTGCAGGGAACACATGGTCTACAATTTTTTATCGGGTTCAAAATAGGCCGAAAAAAAGCAGCTAGGAAGGAACGAAAAGCAGCAAAAAAGGCAAATAGGAAGAAGTGATGAACTTTGGTATAAATTGTTAGAACGAGTAAGTCGGACAGATTTGGCCGAAAGATTAATCAGTTACTCTATTTTATCTCTGCGCTCTATTCTAATTTAAAAATAAATAATCATGAAAAAATATATTTTTAGTTTAATACTGTTTTCTTTTTTTGCCACTTCTTGTGAAAAAGTATTTGTAGAAGCTGGACCAAATGGCAATAATCAAGAAGAAGTATTCGATGAATTTTGGAATACCTTCAATGAAAAGTATGCGATGTTTGAATTTAAAGACGTGGATTGGCAAGCCGAATACGACCGAACCAGACCAACGATTACTGCCAGTACCTCAGATGATGAATTATTTGAAATCATGGGAACAATGGTTCAAAGCCTTAGAGATGGTCATTCCGATTTAGCTGATTTAGATAGGGATACATTCAAAAGTTTTAATATTTTAAAAGGAGCGCCAGTAAATTTTGATATTGATATTTTAGGCACTTATTTAAACAGGATAAAAACCGAAGATTTTCAATTTTTCCAAGACGACAATAGCTTTTATGCCACTTTAGAAGGAAATATTGGCTATGTCCTTTTACCTACTTTTAATACTAATATTCCGGAAAGGACCATAGATTCTATTTTGATTCACTTTAAAGATACAAAAGGGCTTATCCTTGATGTCAGAATGAATACAGGTGGTCTTCCAGATTTAGCAACTCGCTTAGCGGCTCACTTTACGGATAAAGAAGTGGCAACAGGATTTGAACGATTTAAAATTGGCCCAGGAGAAAATGAATTTAAAGACAGTCCTGCAAGTAATATACCTTCTCGTGGAGAAATTTATACCAAGCCTGTCATGGTTTTAACCAACGGTTTGTGCTATAGTGCAACGACGACTCTAATTTACCAAACCAACCCCTTAGACCACGTAAAATTCATCGGCAGCCGAACAGGTGGCGGTAGCGGCAGTGTCGCAGATGGATTTTTATCAAATGGCTGGAGATATAGCCTGTCTGTCAGCGAATTTATTGACCACGAAGGCCGACATTTAGATGATGGTTTTGACCCAGATATTGAAGTTTTTTTGGATGAAGATAATTTGGAAGTAGATGAGGTTATTGAGCGAGCAATAGCTGAAATTAATTAACACATCGGACTTAAGTACTGTAGCATAATTAAAGCCAATTTTTATAATCATAATTTATTGATTATTAAATGATTATAATTTTTTATTATGATAATAAATATGCTACAGTACTTAAGTAAAGAATTGACGCATTGTAAACTAAATAGATTATTATTTGCCTTGTTGCCTTCGGCAGCAAGGCAAATGGTATTTTAAGAGTGCGATTAATTAAAGCTATACAGTTTTACAGTCTACGGCGAACTGTAAAACTGCCTACTGCTAATACCGTATATCTTCCGCTCGTTCTCCAACATAGAAACTAAAAGACCAACCGACTCGAAAGCCAATTAAAACATCGAAACGACCCTGTTCATCTCTACTTTGAGTAGCAAAATTAATATTTCGTCTATTTTTTGTGAATGCTTCTGTCAATTCAAAACCTGCAAAAAAATTAATGCCCGTTTTTC
>JBGCFJ010001226.1:0-3464 GCA_045106885.1 Saprospiraceae bacterium | reverse complement strand
GGCGACGGATGTTTTTATTTTTTTTATTACCCACGGATGAATGAAGGCAACGGATGTTTTTATTTTTTTTATTACCCACGGATGAATGAAGGCAACGGATGTTTTATTTTTATGTAATGAATTATTTAGGGGCTGACGCCGTAAATTTCTAGTTGTTTTTTGCCAAAATGTACCATTAGGCCTAGCGGTAAATTAAGGGATTTTAAATAGGTTTTCACTTTGATAATATCGAGACTTGTACTTTCTCTAAATGCGGTAACTCCACAGATAAATTGATTATTGATTAGCGGCCATTTGATTTCATATTCTTTTAATAGTTGTGTCCCATTTTTAACTGGAATTATTGGTTTTGCTGTGAATTTCATTTGCCTTATAGACAATTCTTCAAGTAATATTTTTTCGTAAACCAATGCTCTATAGCCTACACCGTGTATTTCAAATATTGTTAGCAAAATATCTCTTAATTTCATTAATGGTGGGCGAATATTGGGGGTAATCAAGTCTCTAATGTAATCATAATTTTCTACTATCTTTTTTTCTTTTTCTGTAAACGCATATCGTTTGATTTCGGCTTTTGGCAAACCAAAATTCACTAAAAAACCGACACGCTTTTTCCAACATTTCAAATAAGAGAGGAGTTGAATTACATGCTCTGGATGAAAATTGGTTTCTATACATTTCAACTCTAAAATAATTTTGTCCTCGATTATTAAATCTAAAACAAATTTGTGGACTCGCTTTCCTTTATGTTCAACATACCGTATTTCTTGTGAGCGGAAAGAGATATTATTTTCTCTTAATTTCTGTTCCAACGCTAACTGATATATTTCTTCATCAAATCCTACCCCAACCTCATTATGTACATCATAAATATATCCACGTAAAATATAACTCAATTCCTCATAAAGTAATCCCATAGTCTAATATTTGGTTTTTATTAAAAAATTATATTTACTCAAGTTTCGCAGAAAATAAACAATTGATTATCAGTAAATTAAACATCTAAAATATTTGAATAAAAGAGCGTACTTCCTTATCTTTCAGTTAGTTATATTGCTGAAACAGAATTACGTCAAAATGAAAGTTTTTCAAAATACACAAGTTGCTCAATATTTACAAAGTATTATGGAAAAAGACGAGCAAAAGAGCCGTTTTATCCAACAATACCTAAAACCGTTAATACATTCGGGACTTTTTCGGATATTAAAAGAGGTAAAAACCAAAGGTTTTAATATCCTTTCTATTGTTCAATTTCTGGCTTGCTTACCGTTAATGGGACTATATACCATCGGTGCAATATTCCCTTCAGAATATGCAGGTTTTGTCCTTTGCCAGAAAGATGTTTTTTATCGTTTAAAAAACAACCCAAATTTACCTTGGCGCAAAATCGTAGCTAGTATTAGTCGTCGTTTTCTAAAACTTGCTCAGACAAAAGGAGAACAACAAGTTGATGAAAAAACAAGCAGTCCTAAATGTTTTATTTTTGATGATACTGATATTACTAAAACAGGTCAAAAAATTGAAGGCATTGGCAAAATTTGGAGTCATGTCCATCATTGTTCTGTATTAGGTTTTAAGGCACTTTTTCTGGGCTTTTGGGACGGCAAAAGTTTTCTGCCTATTGATTTTTCCTTACACCGAGAAAAAGGCAAGAAACCTAGTAAGCCCTTTGGTTTATCACTCAAGAAATTGGCGCAACAATTCACTAAAAAACGCCAAGATGACCAACCGAGCAAACGGCGTAAAGAAGAATTGGATGTCAAAAAAACAGACATGGTTATCCAAATGATGCAATATGCTATTAGCCAAGGTGTTAAAGCTCAATTTGTCTTATGCGATAGTTGGTTTTTCTGCGAGGCTTTACTACGATTCGTGGTGGTAAAGAAAAAAATGAATCTGATTGCAGGTGTTAAAATGGGAAAACTTACTTTTTCTTATCAAGGAAAAGGTTATTCGCCCAAAGCCCTTTTAAATATTACCAAACGAAAAGCAAAATTTTGCCGCAAACTTAAAATGCATTATATCCCTTTGGGGGTTTCTTATAAGGGTATAGAAATACAGTTATTTTTTGTGCGATATGCTAATCAAGCCAAGTGGCGAATTATTATGAATTCCGATACTAAAATGTCTTTTCTAAAGACTATTGAAATTTATCAGATTCGCTGGTGCATTGAAGTGTTCTTTAAAGAAACAAAACAATATCTCGGACTAGGAAAATGCCAGTCCAATGACTTTGATGCACACATTGCTCATATTTCTATGACCTGCATTTTATTTATGGCTCTTGCCCTCAAAAAAAGGTTTGATTGTCACGAAACTATAGGGCAGCTTTTTCGGCACGCAAAACTCGAAATGACGGAGAAAACTTTGGCTACTAAAATGTGGCTTTTGTTTTGCAAGATTATTCAGACATTGACTGATTTCTTTGATTTTGACCCCAAAATCTTAATAAAAAGACTGTTCGATGACTCTTTTGGCACCCAGTTTTTTAATTTGTTCGATAATACTCTTCTTTTAGAGTAATATCTATATTTTTTTAATGCGAAACTTGAGTTTTAACTAATAATTATTAGTTATTTTGGGAAGATGAATTGGAAAAAAGATTTAGGGAAACGGTTATTAATTACGGGGAATGTTATTTTTTGGGTGTCTATTCTAGCTAATTTTTTTGACTCCCAGTTATATAGTCCACCGGATTATTTTTATGAGTATCAATTAGGAATGACAGCGGTAGAAAGACAAGTTGAATTTATGCGGGTAGAAAAGGTACTTTATTGGAAAATCTTAGCGAATACTATTCATCTATTCTTTCCTTTTATGATTTTAGTCTACGGTAATTGGTTTATACTAGTGAAAAATTATTTGATGAAGCAGCGATATTGGGGATATATTTGGAGATTGCTTGCTTTTTTGTTTGTGCTGGCTTTTATTTTGAGTTATCACCCTGAACTAAATCATCACGATGCACCTTATGTGGGAACAGGAGGAAAAGTGATTTTTCACATACCTAAGACTATAGAAGTGATGACTATTGGATTTTGGATAATTCTATTTACCACGCCTTTATATTTATCTTTTGACTGGTTTAAACAAAACACCCAACTAGCCAACTTAAAAAGTGAAAAATTAGAAACAGAATTATCCTTCCTTAAAAGCCAGATTAATCCTCATTTTTTCTTTAATACCCTTAATAATTTATACGCTTTAACATTGGAAAATTCTAAAGCGGCGCCAGAAGTCATTCTGAAATTATCCAATTTGATGCGGTATACAATTTATGACGGGAAGGAAACAGCCGTCTTTTTAGAACAAGAGGTAACTTTTATTGAAAATTATTTAGAATTACAGAAAATTCGATTACATAAAAAATCGGAGATTACTTTTCAGCAGAATATAGGCAATCCAAAATTAGTAGTCCCTCCTTTACTTTTTGTCATTTTTTTAGAAAATGCCTTTAAACATGG
>JBGCFJ010001225.1:0-2307 GCA_045106885.1 Saprospiraceae bacterium | reverse complement strand
CTCTTCAAAAAGAGGGGAACTAATTTTGGGTAAATTTGTCCACTATCGGTGGTTTATCCGACGATATGGACGACTCCCTTCCTTTTTAAGGGAAGGGTTGGGGATGGGTTAAAATAGTACATTATTTAATTTATTCTAATTAGCTCATCGAAAAATCAAAGGGAACAGAACCTGCCCGTTTCATTCAGACGGGGTTCCTTTTTACAAGAATCGTAAAAATAATGCTTTTACGTCTTATTCCGTATAATCCATTAGTTAAAAGAAAGCAAAGATGCTTAATTTTTTAGAAAACAGCACTAATTTAATTTGTTCTGTTTTTGGATTAAGTTTTGAATAGGGATTTTTAACCAAAAATTAACAGGAGAATGAATAGGGAGTTGCCAATTGTGAGGTGGGAGCTAGAAAATCTAAAACCAATATACATAAATTCTCTCTTTATTTCCCTACATTTAGGTTTTCAGAAGTTCTTTATTTTTAATTAGGAATAAATTCATCATTCAAAATTAGCATACCCTATGAAAAAAATATTTTTACTTTTATCTATTGCTACGATGATTGCTTCTTGTGCCGTCGCACAAAAGACAACAAGTGCGGATAAAAAATTAACCGCTTTAAAAAAAGAAGCAAAAGCAAAGATTGATGCTAAAGCGAAAATGGCGCAGGTCATGGTCGATAAAGTATTTAGTTTTGCGGAGTTAGGCTTTCAAGAAGAAGAAACGTCTAAATATTTAACAGGTATTTTAAAAGAAAATGGCTTTACAGTAGAAGAAGGTATTTCTGGCATCCCAACTGCTTGGTGGGCTAAATGGGGGAGTGGCAAACCCGTTATTGCCATTGGTAGTGATTTGGATTGTATTCCAAAAGCTTCTCAAAAACCTGGTGTTGCTTATCATGACCCTATAGTAGAAGGTGCGCCTGGACATGGGGAAGGGCATAACTCTGGTTCTCCTCTGAATATTCTGGCTGTCTTGGCAGTCAAAGAAATTATGGAAAGAGAGGGCATGTCTGGGACTTTGATTTTATGGCCAGGTGTTGCGGAAGAATTAGTCGGAACAAAGGCTTTCTATACGAGAGATGGTTATTTTGATGATGTCGATATTTCTATTTTTACGCATGTTAGTAGTAATTTATCTGTTTCTTACGGTCAAGCTAGAGGAACAGGTTTGATTTCTGTACAATATGAATTTGAAGGAGAAGCGGCTCATGCTGCGGGGTCTCCTTGGAGAGGAAGAAGTGCGGCGGATGCAGTAGAGTTAATGAATATCGGTTGGCAATATCAACGAGAACACTTGGACCCACTTCATCGCTCACATAGCGTGATTAATAATGGAGGTGATCAGCCAAATGTCGTCCCATCTAAAGCTTCTATTTGGTATTATTTTCGGCATGTAACTTATCCAAGAATTATGGACGTTTATGACCGAGCTAATAAACTTGCTGAAGGGGCAGCTTTGATGACCAATACTAAAATGAGTAAAAAAGTATTGGGTTCTGCGTAGCCTAGACATTTTAATAAAGTGATTGCAGAAACAATGTATGATAACATTAGAGACGTAGGTTTGCCTACTTGGAGTGAAGCTGACCAACAGTTAGCTAGAGCAGTTCAAAAAGAAGTTAATTCTGTGAGAGACACCAATGGTTTAAAAATTAAATTAGATACTATTGGTTTGCCTTCTACTAGATTTGTCAGTGGTGGTTCGGATGATATTGGAGATATTTCTTGGAAATTACCAACCGTAACCATGCGTTTTCCTTCTAATATTCCAGGCTTGCAAGGACACCATTGGTCTAATGCAATAGCGATGGCAACACCGATTGCTCATAAAGGGGTTGTAGCAGGGGCTAAAGCAGAAGCGATGACTTTATTAGACTTTTTAATGAAACCAGAATTGGTGGATGCTGCTTGGAAATACTTTAAAGAAGAGCAAGGTATGGTACAAGAATATAAGCCAATGATTACGGAAGAAGATACGCCAGCTATTTATTTGAATAAAGAAATTGTAGAAGAATTCCGACCTAAATTAGAACCGTTTTATTACAATGAAACAAAGTATGGTTCTTATATGGAGCAATTAGGCATTAAATATCCTACGCTACGAACAGAAGATAAGAAGTAAGCAATTTTCAGTAGGCAGTATTACAGTAGGCAGGGTGAATTAACCTGTATATTGTAATACTGTTTACTGTTTATTGAGACTGTTCAACTAACTGTGTTTAGGCAAAATTTTAGTATTGAAAATCAAGACTTTACTGCCACTGCTACCTGCCTACTGCCACTACGACCTGCGACTGCCACCTGCCTACTGC
>JBGCFJ010001224.1:0-1485 GCA_045106885.1 Saprospiraceae bacterium | reverse complement strand
CACAATTACTATTAATTTTCAGCGGACTCTTTTTCCGTTAGCTGCCCATCCGCGTTGCGGTTCACAAACAGCGTTTGTTCTTCCTCAAAAAATAAACCCGTAGCGGTGCTCCCGAGGTGTCGGGACAAGTTATGACTTGATTTTTTGAAATGAGCAAACATCGTTTGTGAACCGCAAAGCGGATGGGAGGGTATCAAAAAAATAGCCTCCCTGAAATTTTAATCTAATTATGAGTTGGTACTTATTGGTATTAACTTTAAACATTCTTTGATTCGGTATGGCTTTTCACTATTTCTGCTTTAAAACAGAATCAGCAGCAAAGCTACTCCTCATTAGAGAAAATCGAGCAGAACCTTATTGGTCGATTGTTAAGCATGCGATAAAATTTATTGGGGCGTTTAACTTTGCTTTATTTCATTTATCAAACTATCCATTAATTGAAAAACTTCAAAAATAAAGTAGTCGTCATCACAGGCGGCGCAACGGGCATCGGTTTCGGATTAGCCAAACGATTTGGCAAAGAAGGCGCGATAGTACGCATTGCAGGGCTAAGAGAAAATCGCTTACAAGAAGCGGTTCAAACATTGCAAGCAAAAGGCGTTGCGGCGTCCTACCAAATATGTGATGTCACCAAAGAATCGGACCTAATAGAATTAGAAAAAACGACCCGAAGTCTTTATGGTAGCGTGGACGTTTTAGTGAATAACGCAGGCATTGGTGGTCCTCGAAAATCTATTTTTGACATTACTCAGGCAGAAATAATGGAGACTTTAAATGTCAATTATTTTGGCGTGTGGCATGGCATTCGAGTCTTTGGCAAACAAATGAGAACAGCAGGAACGCCTTGTGCTATTTATACCGTCGGTTCTGAAAATAGCTTTTTTAATGCGGTGATTAATGCCCCTTATGTGTCTGGTAAATATGCTGTCTTGGGGTTAACTAAGGCTCTGAGAGATGAAGCACCTGATTTTATGGATGTCGGCATTATTATTCCTGGCTTTGTACATACCGAAATTGGTCCAGATAAGTTTATGAAAATGGGCATGTCTCCAGAGGAATTTGCGGATATAATCGTTCCACAAATGAAAGCTGGACAGTTTTATTTGGTTGGACATTCCTATAATCTAGTACGAATTACAGAAGAATATGAAGAAGTGAAAGCTACTTTTGACAAGTATGCGCCTCGCTATGAAGGAGATGAAAAATATGATGTTAAGATTTTAGGAAAGCGGCTTAAGGCACGATGAATTCCTTAGGAATAGAAAATCAACGTTTTTCAACCACTTTTAAACCATAAGAAATCATAACAATCAGCGAAATCAGCGTCAAAATAAACGGGTACTCGCCTAAAGTTGTAAAAAATAAAAAGAAAAAAAAGTCTAAAAACCTTGTAAAAGTGACCTAAAAATAATCTTTTTGTAGAAAAAAAATGCTGAAACAAATCTGGAATAACTTATATAAGCATAGGGATTCGAATAAAGGAGA
>JBGCFJ010001223.1:0-2602 GCA_045106885.1 Saprospiraceae bacterium | reverse complement strand
ACCTACCCTATTCGACAATTGAGTCTTTGGGTATCGCAATGAGTAAAGAAAGTCTAATCATTTGAAAATCTATATAGAAATTCATTTTGTAATCTTAAAAAATACAACTAAATAATGTCAACTAAATTTGAAACAAGGTATACGTGTAATCCAACCGATTTTAAAACGTATGATACCCAAAGACTCCGAAAAGATTTTTTGATTAAAAAAGTGATGGTCGATGGAGAAATCAATTTGACTTACACGCATTTTGACCGCTATATTGCAGGCGGAGCAGTACCTACTAAAAAAGCGTTAAAACTAGAAACTATTGACCCACTAAGAGCTAATTATTTTTTAGAAAGAAGAGAATTAGGCATTATCAATGTTGGGGGCAAAGGAACAGTAACAGTTGGTAGCAAAAGCTATACACTCAAATACAAAGAGGCGCTTTATATAGGAAGAGGCAATAAAAAAGTTGTTTTTTCTAGCGATAACCCAAAGAAACCTGCACATTTTTACCTCAACTCCGCTCCTGCACATAAAGCGTATCCTACCAAAAAAATTACGGCTAAAGATGCAGAGATTGTAGAAATGGGAAGTATAGACACTTCTAATGAGCGAACTATCCGAAAGTTAATTGTCTCTAGTGTAGTCGATGTCTGTCAATTACAAATGGGGATGACAGAACTAAAGCGAGGAAGTGTTTGGAATACTTTGCCAGCACATACGCACGACCGAAGGATGGAAATATATTTTTATTTTGAGGTTCCTGAAGGGCAAGCTGTTTCTCATTTCATGGGGCAAACAGATGAAACTCGACATATTTGGATGCATAATGAACAAGCAGTTATTTCTCCAGAATGGTCTATTCACTCTGGTGCGGGTACTTGCCCTTATACTTTCATTTGGGGAATGGCAGGTGAAAATTTAGATTATGGAGACATGGATGGTTGTGCAATTAAGGATTTGAGATAAATAAAATTTGTTTTATAAAATGCCAGTAACCACAGAGTATTGTCCACCAAAACTCTGTGGTACTTTTTTATAAAAAAATCAACTATAATTAAAAAATGAATTTATTTTCAGTTAAAAATAAAGTGGCATTAGTCACAGGTGCAAGTAGAGGTTTAGGACAAGCAATAGCTATTGGTTTAGCAAAAGCAGGAGCAACAGTAATTTGTAGTAGTTCAAGAAAAGGTGGGACAGATAAAACGCTTAAAGCTATTAAAAAAATTGGTGGAAAGGGCATCGGTATTGCTGCTGATTTGAGTCAGCGAAAATCAGTAGAAAAATTGTATCAAAAAGCCATAAAAAAAACAAAGCGGATTGATATTCTTGTTAATAATGGCGGAACAATAGCACGGCATCCAGCAGTAGAATTTCCAGCGAATGAATGGGATAGAGTAATCGAGGTGAATCTCTCTGCCGCTTTCAGACTATCTCAATTAGTAGGGAAAGAAATGATAGCGAGAGGCGAAGGAAAAATTATCAATATTGCATCTATGCTCTCTTATTCGGGAGGGATAACCGTGCCTGCTTATACTGCCAGCAAACATGGTATTGCAGGAGTTACAAAAGCTTTGGCTAATGAGCGGGCCGGTCATAATCTTCAAATCAATGCAATTGCTCCTGGATATATGAAAACAGATAACACAGCAGCTTTACAAAAGAATCCTATTCGCAACGAGGCAATTATCAATAGAATTCCTGCTGCTCGCTGGGGAGAACCGGCAGATTTAGTAGGAACGGTATTGTTTTTAGCCTCTAAGGCTAGTAATTATGTCAACGGAACCATCATTAATGTAGATGGTGGCTGGATGGCACGATAAATTATTCAGAATAGAGAATAGAGAAGCGAGAGTAGAGACGACAATACGCCATTGATAATTAGAATAAAATTCTATAAATCAGTATTTCTATCTCTATTCTCTTAGTAGTTAGTAAAACGGTCTCTATTCTCTACTCTACAAAAAAAATGTATGTTTAACCTTTCTGGAAAAGTAGCCATTTTAACAGGTGGTGCAGGTGTTCTTGGCAGCGCCATGGCAAAGGGCCTAGTTCAAGCAGGCGCTAAGGTAGGTATCTTAAGCAGAACAGCCTCAAAAGTTCAAAAAGCTGTAGCTGAAATAGAAGCGATGGGTGGAGAAGGTTTAGCCTTAATTGCTGATGTACTAGATGAGAATCAATTGATTGATGCTAGAAATAAGGTACTAAGAAATTGGGGACGAATTGATATTTTAGTGAATGCAGCAGGTGGTAATATGAAAGGAGCTACTATTATGCCTGACCAAGATATTTTTAATTTAAGTATGGAAGATTTTACGAAAGTTACCGACTTAAATTTAAAAGGTACGGTTCTGCCAACTATGGTTTTTGCCAAAGAAATGGCTGCTAAAAAAAAGGGCTGTATTATCAATATTTCTTCGATGGCTGCCCAACAAGCCATTACCAGAGTAGTCGGCTATTCTGCCTCTAAAGCTGCTATTGATAATTTTACAAAATGGATGGCGGTAGAAATGGCGCATAAATTCGGCGAAGGCATTCGGGTCAATGCGATTGCCCCAGGTTTTTTTATTGCTGACCAAAATCGTCGTTTATTAACCAATGAAGACGGTAGTTT
>JBGCFJ010001222.1:0-5927 GCA_045106885.1 Saprospiraceae bacterium | reverse complement strand
GTTGTCGTTGAGAAATTGAGCGTAGAAAACAGCATATTCATGCTCAATAAATTTCATAATTGCTGAATTCGTTGTTCATCGTTTAATCATATATTACAATTTACCTTTCTAACATCATGTCTTCCCATAAAAAATGAACTTCTCACAAAAAAGAAGTCTTCTAAAATTTCCATTTTCAAAAAACATTATTATCTTGTTGCGACAAATAACGATACATTATTTGTGATTATATTCTCTAAACTTAAAAAAATACAGATATGGCACAATCAAAACGTAAAAAAAAAGCAGAAGCAAGAGATAAAAAAGAAGCTAAAAAATTCTTTACTACAACAGCTATTGTTACAGGGTTGTTGCTAGTTTTACTCTTCTTTATTTATAATGGGTCGGCTTAAAAATAGAAGAATTTATTAGCCGTTATTTTTGTAATAATCCTAACGGCTAATAAATTCTCTTTTAATAAAAAGACTACTTTTTTGACAAAACGCCATCTCGCAATAATAAATCCATATATTTTTTACTTCCTTCCTTATTCAAATGTTGATAATCTGCAAAACCATTGGTAGTCGTTAATACTCTAGAATAATCTTTTATTTCTTTATTCGTTCTGCCGCTAATTAATCCAAGAAAATTATAGAAAGTTTTCATTTTTTGAATATATGGCGGGTAATATGGATTCACGACTAAGACTACTTCAACGCCTTTTGCCTCCGCCGTTTTGATTAATTCATCTAATTCGGTCAATAAGTAATCATCAATCGTTAAATCAACGGCTTCCTCATTGACTATATTCGCTTCCATCGTCGGACTAATCACTCGGTCATTCAACCAATCTTCATCCGATTTACCTAAATAATAAAGCGTTCTTTGGAAGACTTCGCTATTATACCGATATAAATTACTCAATTTTCCTGCATACCAAGATTTTTTATCTTTGGTCTTAATTAACCTATTCAAATTATCAGAATACTTACTGAAGGTGTTAAATCCTGCAATTAATTGAGGATTATGTCGGTCACACATCGTTACATCAATCACCAATAATTCTGGCGCTTCATATTTTTCCAAATAATCGGTCACCACTACCCTACCCAAATCTATGGGCATCGAATTATAACTCAAATTTAAGGTACTTTTTCCAGTAATCTCCTCGATATAAGGTTGGTAAAAAATCAAACCTCTCGAATTTCCTAGGAATAATAGGTCTGCTTCTGCTTGTCCTTCGTACAGTCGGGTATATCTAAATTGACTTTTTGCGGTTATTTTCGACAAGATAAAACCACCTAGGCGGTCTCCAATAAAAAATAGCAATAAACAGGCTGGTATCCAAAGTGCTTTTCTCAAAGTGTTACAAGTTGCGGGTTACGAGTTGCGAGTTGATGGTGTACAGTCAACAAGGGAGGGAATAAGATTGACCCAATTTAGTATTTTTTTTTCTTTGTGGAAAGCTTAATTATTTAATTTTCAATTTATAATTTTCAATTTTCAATTTTCAAGGCTTATTTATAAGGAACGCGAATTAAATAAACGCTGATTCTTGGGTAGTTTATTTTGGTCTTAGTTTTTCTTTTAAAAACAGGATTTATGTTGATATAATGAGTGTTTTTAAAGGGAAAAATAAGGGCAAAAGAAGCAGCCAAGAGTTAGCGGTTATTTTTTTCACGTTCCTAATGTACAAGAGGCTTATCGGGATGATGGAAAATGGGTAAATAAATCTTAATTATAAATAATAAACCCGCCAGACTGACGACAGTCTGGCGGGTTTATTATTTATAATTGTATGATTTATCTATACTATACCTACTCATCACTCACCACTTATAACTCATCACTAAATCTATCTATCCATATAATCAATCGCCAAATTACAAAATGCTCGAACGCCTAATTTCATCCCACTATCATCAATGAAAAAATCGGGTGTGTGATGAGGCGCTGCATCTATCGGACTCGTTCCTTTTGGCATGCCGCCCAAAAATAAAAACAAACTAGGCACTTTATTCGCATAAACGGAAAAGTCTTCTGCACCAGTAATTGCCTTTTGTACAATTACATTTTCTGGTCCTGCCACTCTTTCTACCGTTGCAATCATGTTTTTTGTCAACTCTAGGTGATTAAAAGTCACGGGAACGCCCCTAGTAATTTCTACTTCGGCCACCGCCCCTGCGCTTTCGGCAATATTCGTCGCAGTCAGTCGAATTTTTTCAAAAATAATGTCTTGCATTTCTGGGTCTAACGTCCGAATCGTTCCAATCATTTTACAGGATTCTGGAATGATGTTATTTCTTACTCCTCCTTGAATCATCCCTACACTAATGACTGCGGCTTCTTTAGTCAATTCCGTTTGGCGACTAACAATATTATTTAATCCCTGAATAATCTGTGCAGAAACGGTAATGGGGTCAATACCACCCCAAGGCATAGAACCGTGTGTTTGCTTACCTTTTACATTAATTACAAAACGGTCTGCCGCTGCCATTGCACCACCTGCTTTATACTTAATCTTTCCGACTTCCGTCATAGAATTGATATGAAATCCAAAAGCTACATCTACTTTAGGATTATCTAAAATACCTTCGTCTACCATCAATCTAGCTCCGCCTTCTTCTCCTGGAGGTGCGCCTTCCTCTGCTGGTTGGAACATAAATACAATCGTTCCTTTTAGCTCCTCTTTGACGGCTGCTAAAATTTCTGCCGCCCCCATTAACATCGCTACATGTGTATCATGTCCGCAAGCATGCATCACCCCTGTTTCTACGCCATTATAAGTTCCTCGCACTTTAGAAGCATAAGGAATATCTACTCTTTCGGTTACTGGCAAAGCATCCATATCCGCTCTCAATGCGACCACTGGACCAGGTTTCCCACCTTTCAAAACGCCTTTAACCCCTGTTTTTGCAAAATTCCGAGTCACTTCAATTCCCAAGGATTCTAAGTGGTCTGCCACCATTTTCCCTGTATTAAATTCTCGGTTAGATAATTCTGGATTTTCATGCAAATGCCTTCTCCACTTAATCACTTTTGCATCAATTTCATCCGCCATCTTATCAATGGTTGCACGAATATCTCCATCTACTAGCGCCATTTTTTTAGCCATTGGCGCTTTATCCGCCATTGGTCCTTGCGCCGTTGCACAAGAAGTATAAATCCCTATAAAAAGGGCAAAGATTAGTATTTTTTGTAAACTCATTTTTTGTAAGGTAAGGGGTTGTGTAAAAAGCCTCAGTTGATAAAAATTAATCTTTCTAACTTATTTAGAACCTAGTGAATGATTGTTAAATTGTTTGATTGTTAAATTGTTGTATGACAAAATGTTACGAGAACAATTCGTAAGTTCTCAATATGGGCGCAGCACCATCTCGTCGGATGACTATCGTCGTCCGATGAGCTGGTTTAAATCATCCGACGACGCAGTCATCGGACGATTTAATATGGAGTATTGAGAACTTACAACAATTCAACAATAATAACAATCAAACAATCTTCACTAATTTATTTAGTTACGAATTAAAATTTAATACAATATGATACTTTTTACACAACCTCCAAGGTTAGTTAATTATTTGAGATTTTCACAGCTCACAGAGTTGTGTTACTTTGACATATAATCCACTGCCATATTACACAGTGTCCGAACGCCTAATTTCATCCCACTTTCGTCAATGAAAAAATCTGGTGTATGATGAGGTGCCGCATCAATCACACTCATTCCTTTCTCTTTTCCACCTAAAAATAAAAAGACACTTGGCACTTCATTTGCGAAAAAAGCAAAATCTTCTGCTCCTGTAACTGCCTTAGAAATAATCAAATTTTCTGAGCCAGCAACTCGTTCTAATGTTGGAATCATTCCTTTCATCAATGCTAGATTATTATAAACCACAGGTGCATATCTATCAATGGTTACTTCTGCGGTTGCGCCTGCACTTTCTGCTATTTTTGTGGCTGTTAATCTAATTTTTTCATGGATAATATCTTGCATTTCTACATCCAAAGTCCGAATCGTCCCAATCATTTTACAGGATTCTGGAATAATATTATTCCTCACACCACCTTGAATCATCCCTACACTAATGACTGCGGCTTCTTTAGTCAATTCTGTTTGTCTACTAACGATATTATTCAATCCTTGAATGATTTGTGCAGAAACAGTAATCGGGTCAATTCCACCCCAAGGCATAGAACCATGTGATTGCTTGCCTTTTACATCAATCACAAAACGGTCTGCCGCTGCCATAACGCCACCCGTTTTATAATTTAATTTACCAACTTCTAACATCGAACTAATATGTAAACCAAAAGCTACATCTACTTTTGGGTTATTTAAAATCCCTTCTTTGACCATTAATTTAGCCCCACCTTCTTCTCCTGGAGGTGCGCCTTCTTCGGCTGGTTGAAACATAAAAACAATCGTACCAGGTAATTCATCTTTAATGGATACTAGTATTTCTGCTGCCCCCATTAACATCGCTACATGCGTATCATGGCCGCAAGCATGCATGACCCCTGATTCGACACCATTATACATCGCTTTTACTTTAGAAGCGAAAGGTAAATCCACTCTTTCAGTTACAGGTAGCGCATCCATATCTGCACGCAAAGCGACAACTGGACCTGGTTTTCCACCTTTCAAAACGCCTTTGACGCCCGTTTTGGCAAAATTCCGAGTCACTTCGATACTGCCCAAAGCTTCTAAATGTTTGGCAATCATCTCTCCTGTCTTAAATTCTCGATTAGATAATTCAGGATTTTCGTGCATTTGTCGACGCCATTGAATGACTTTAGGTTCTAATTCGTCCGCCATTTTATCGATAGTCGCTTGAAGTTGACCATCAGTAACGACATTTTTCAGCGTATTGGACACATTTGTAGTTGCTGTTCCTTGTGCATGTAACATCAGCATTGATAATGCTGTGCATGCAAAAAATAATAGTAGCCTTTTACTATTCATTTAGGTAAAATTTAGTTAGAAAAAAGCTAAGGTATAAAATTTAGTTTTAATAATAAAAAAAAAATTCTTATCCTGACCTAACTTTTAAAAAAATGGTCTAGTCTTTGATTTATATTAAAAATAAAAAATATATTTATTTAATTTAATATTTTAAAAATTCCTCCACAGTATGAAATTAATCATTAGAAATATGATTATGCTCGGCATAATTAGCGCTGTTTTTGCCTTTTCTTTTGCACCTTATTCAGTTAGTCCTAAGGCACAATTACAAGCAATTACGGACCAAATAGATACAGAATTATTAACTATTGAAAAAAAAGGTAATCTCGACCGAGTTTTAAGTAAAAGATTAATCAAAGAAATTGCTCATTTTTCTAATTCCTGCCCATTAGAAAAAAAAATAATTGATAGTAAAGGAATGACCACCTATTATAGTGAGGAAAAAGGGCAATTATTATTAACCTTATTAAATCGAAAGTTAGACCAATCTACTTATAAGAAAATTTTTAAAATGGTTACTTTTCAGAATGCATTTTTAAAAGATGCCAAATTAAAAGCTATCAATTTAAAAGGTATAGAACTTTCTAATGCCTATTTAGTAGGAGCTGACTTAGATAATGCCAATCTTGAAAAAGGGAATCTAAACAAAACTAATTTGAGTAAGGCAACGCTAAGAGCAGTCAATTTAAAATCAGCCAATCTTCAAGAAACTATCTTAAATGGCGCCGATTTAAGCGATGCTATTTTAATAAATGCCTATTTAGTAGGTGCCAAATTGGGCAATAATGCCAAACTTGATAGAGTAGATTTTACTAAAGCGAATTTAAAAGAAGTTGACTTTAGCAATACTCATCCTTCTTTTGTCAAGCCGTAGATAATTTTATCGACCGTCTTAATACGAGTTGTAAATTAATCTCCAAAATAATTCTCAAAGAGAGAGTAAGAAAATATATTAGACTTGTTACTCTTTGAAAATGGCTAT
>JBGCFJ010001221.1:0-13651 GCA_045106885.1 Saprospiraceae bacterium | reverse complement strand
TTAGCCAGTTAGACCAGTCAATTTTTCTTCTAAGGAATTCAAAAAATGCTTGCATAATGGATTATGGACGCATTTTTTGAGTTTCTTAGAAGGGAAAAAGACGGTATAAATGGTTGATTATTTCTGCCACTTTGCCTTATTATTTTCCTCGTCCCTAAGCCTATATTTTAAATAAAATTAGGCAGTCTAAAACATCAAAACCTAAAAGTATTAAAAAAATAACGATAAGTGTATTTCCTATGAATTAAAAATAATTCAACAAGGCATAGGGGGAACTTCAAAGTTCTTCGTCTGAGAAGAAAGTAATTTATCATTTATTAAAAAATAATAACCATGAAAAATATTACGCAAAGTTTAACCTTCTTTTTGTTAATCAGCATTTTGACCTTTACGACTAGTTGTGGTAAAGAAGACATTAGCCCTACCGATTTTGGTATATTTTTAATGCAAGACGAAAATACGGTTGTAGTCAATGGCGTCATTGATTCTGATACGCCCCAACATTGGGATAATTTTATTGCCGCAAATCCTAATGTTACTAAAATGATTATGAAGGATTGTCCAGGGTCAAATGATGATGAAGCTAATTTGAAAGCGGCTAGAAAAATTCGAGAACAAGGCATTGCTATTCATTTGCCCGCAGCAGCAGCAATCGCTTCTGGTGCAGTTGATTTATTTTTGGCTGGCACTACTAGAACTAGGGAAGCAGGTAGTAAAATAGGAGTGCATTCATGGGCAACTGGGGATAATAAAGAGGCTACGGATTTTCCTGTTGGTGATGCAGCACATCAACTTTATATTGATTATTACAGAGAAATGGGTTTTTCACAAGCAGATGCGGAAAACTTCTATTATTTCACGATTAATGCGGCAAAAGCAGCAGATATTCATTGGATGACGGATGCGGAAATTGAGACGTATAAATTATTGACGGAGTAGGTTGAAAATGAATAGATGGGGAAATGAGTAGATGAGAAAATGAGGAATATCTGTTGTTAAACTAATCCGTTGCTAAAAAATGAAAAGCAGCGGATTAGTTTAGCAACAGGTGACTCTATAAACCGACGGCCGACAATAGCATACGGTCGTCAGGAGACGACAAGATATAGATTTCAAGTCTGGAGACTTGAAATATCGGGTATAAAAGCTATTTTTAAGAACGAGTCCCAATTTTTTTCTTCGAACTAGCCGCTTCCGTTCGCCAAACCTTAAACTGATTAATCAACCCATTCGTACTCCCATCATGCCCATCAATAGGTGAATTATCCGCTAATTTAGGTAAAATCTGCTTCGCTAATAATTTACCTAATTGTACGCCCCATTGGTCAAAACTAAAAACATTCCAAATCACGCCTTGTACAAAAATCTTATGTTCGTACATCGCAATTAACCGACCTAGACTTTGTGGCGTAATCTTTTTAATAAGGATAGAATTGGTTGGACGATTGCCTTCAAATACTTTGAAAGGCGCTAATGCCATGATTTCTTCGGCAGATTTGCCCGATTTTTCTAGGTCTGCTACGACTGTTTCCATATCCATGCCCATCATTAAAGCTTCGGTTTGGGCGAAGAAATTGGACAGTAAAATATTATGGTGGTCGCCAATTGGATTTTGACTGATTACAGGGGCAATAAAATCACAAGGGATTATTTTAGTGCCTTGGTGAATCAATTGGTAAAAAGCATGTTGTCCATTGGTGCCAGGTTCTCCCCAAAGGATTGGACCTGTTTGGTAATTTACTTTTTCGCCACTTCTATCGACATATTTACCATTACTTTCCATATTTACCTGCTGGAAATGTGCGGCAAATCGGTGTAAATATTGGTCATAAGGTAAAATAGCTTCTGTTTCTGTCTCAAAGAAATTATTATACCACACCCCAATTAAAGCTAATAAAACAGGTAAGTTATCTTGAAAAGGTGCAGTCTTAAAATGATTATCCATTGAGTGCAGCCCTTCTAGTAAACCTTCAAAATTTTTATAACCAATGGTACAAGCGATAGACAAACCAATTGCCGATGAAAGTGAGTAACGTCCACCGACCCAATCCCAAAAGGCAAAGATATTTTCTTTAGCGATGCCAAATTGGGTGACTGCTTCGATATTCGTAGAAACCGCTACAAAATGTTCTGCTACAGAATGTTCATTCACTGCATATTCCAAAAACCATTCCTTCGCTGACCTTGCATTCGTCATTGTTTCTTGCGTCGTAAAAGATTTAGAAGCGATGATAAACAACGTCGTTTCTTGGGATAATTCTTTTAGCGTTTCCGCAATATGTGACCCATCGACATTAGAGACATAATGCACTTTAATATTCGGATGCCAGTAAGGTTTTAAAGCTTCCGTCGTCATGACCAATCCTAAATCTGAACCACCAATCCCAATATTTACAACATCGGTAATCGGGCTACCTGTATATCCTCTTAATCGTCCAGATAATAAATCAGCAGAAAAATTTCTAATTTGATTTAAAACTGCTTTTACCTCTGGCATTACATCCTTTCCATCTACTTCAATCGCCTCGGCCGATTGATTTCGCAAAGCCACGTGTAAGACCGCTCGATTTTCCGTTTCATTGATTACGGCGCCGCTATACATTTGGGCAATGGCATCTTTCAAATCCACCTCTTCTGCTAATTGTAATAATAAATCTAGCGTTTCTTGGGTCATTCTATTTTTGGAGTAATCCACAAAAATATCCTCGAAAGTGCTAGAGAATTGCTCAAAGCGCCCTTCCGCTTTTGCAAATAAATCCTTCATTTGTACATTTTCCATTGTCTGAAAATGTGTTTCCAATGCTTTCCACGCTGTTGTTTCCGTTGGATTGATTCTTTTTAACATATTAGTTGCTAGTTGCTTAGTTGCTAGTTGCTGGTTTTAAATAAACCTGTAGTTAGCAATCACTGTTTTTCAATTAAAATTAGTAGTAACGGTAAATAATTTGGTATTACTGCAACAAAAAGTGATTTTCTGCGCAATCTATGTCAGGATTTTTTAATATTTAAACTGGTAGCACAGGATTCATCCTGTTCTGTTACAAGGTCTTTAGACCTTTGATTCGTAAATTCTCAATACTGGTCAGGAGACCAGCGGATAGCAGTGTCTAGTCTGGAGACTAGACACATCGAGCGCCGATATTTCTAGTCTCCAGACTAGAAATCGCTATCTAGTCGTCTCCTGACGACGCTCGTTTTGAGAACTTACCTTGATTCTATTTCAATTGTAATGCACCAACTTAAAAGTTGATGAACAGGACAGACTGAAGTCTGTGCTACCAGTTTGTTTAGATTTTTGATTAAAAATCATTTTAAAAAAAGCCAAACAACAGGTTAATAAGAGGTTAACCTATATCACCAGCATTTACAAGATGTTATTCTTTTCTTACATTTGCGGTGCATTTGCCCTTTTGTAACTAAATTTGCAGGCGCAAAGAAAATAAAAATTAAGGATACTTTGAATATAAACTCCTTGAATGATTTATTAAATAAAGTAGTTTTGCAAATAATTACAAATTTAATCAATCTGCAAAGAAATTATATTTTGCAGCTAATTGAATTATTTGATGATTGTATGGGTACTAATTTAGACTTTGTTGTTTTTTATTACTAATACTTTTATCAAATCCATTATAAAGCAGTTTTAAGTGACGAGGTAGAAATAAAATGTGCCAGAGTACGCAGTTATTTTTTCTTCTAAGGGCATTTAAAAAAACGCATATAGCCAAGCTACATAAGGCTTTTTTAAGGGTTCTTAGAAGGAAATAAGAACAAGTAATATGGCTCAATTTATTCCTGCGTCGTCACTAATTGTCCATTTAATAGTAAAATAGCTGAACGGTCCGAGTAATTATACCGTATGACTATTGACTAATAATCTAATGACTAATAAATATGAAATCTCTTAGAAAACCAGAAACGCTAGCAGGTTGGCTCGTCTTTTTAATCGCTTTTGTCGTCTATGCGATGACTGCAGAAAGAACGGGTAGTTTGTGGGATTGTGGTGAATTTATCACAGGTGCCTATAAATTAGAAGTGGTTCACCCCCCTGGTGCACCTTTATTTATGATTGTAGGTAGAATGTTTACTTGGATTGCTGAGTTAATTTCCAACGATCCAGCAGATATTGCTTTTGCCGTTAATTTAATGTCAGGCGTTGTGTCTGCTTTTGCAGCCATGTTTGTTTGTTGGTCAACGATTACTTTAGGTCGATTAGCACTTGTTGGTAGAGACAGAGCACCAGATACGGCAGAATCTTATGCTTTAGCAGGTTCAGGCTTAGTAGCAGGTTTGGCATCAGCATTCTGTATTTCTATATGGTTTTCAGCGGTAGAAGGCGAGGTTTACGCTATGTCTACGATGTTTACGGCCATGACGCTTTGGGCAGTTATCAAATGGTATGGTTTGCCAGACGAACCAGATAACGACCGTTGGTTGGTATTAGCTATCTTTTCCGCTGGTCTTTCTGCGGGGGTTCACTTATTAAGTTTATTGACTTTCCCTGCCTTAGCTTTATTTTATTATTTCAAGAAGTATAAAAACATCAACTTATTAGGAATGGCAATTGCCTCTATAATAGGATTAGTTTTTATTGTTTTTATTCAAAGTGTCATCATATCTGGAATTCCAACTTTATGGGCATTAATGGATAGATTAGCAGTAAATACCTTTGGAATGCCTTTCCACAGTGGATTATTATTTGTCTTAATGATAATTGGTGGCTTGATTTATGGTGGCTTAAGATATGCGCATAAAAATCAAAATGGCTTGGCGCAAAAATTAATTGTTGCAGCTAGTTTAGTCATTATTGGTTTCTCTATTTTTGGTGTAATTGTAATTCGAGCGGATGCGAACACACCGATTAATATGAATAACCCTGATGATGCAATGCGCTTATTGCCTTATCTAAATCGGGAACAATACGGAGAAAGAGCCTTATTAAGTGGTCCAAATTTTACTGCCTCTCCACAAAAAGTTGAGGAAGAAGATAGATATGGTAGAGTTGGAGATAAGTATGAAATTGTAGATAAAAAGATTTCTTATTCTTATGCAGGCAAAGATAAAGTGCTATTTCCAAGAATGAGTGATGGTAGCCAAGGCAGACCAAATTTATATCGACAATGGATTGACAAGCAACAAGGAGAACCAACCTTTGCAGACAATATGAAATTTATGTTTGCCTATCAATTTGGTTGGATGTATTTCCGTTACTTTATGTGGAATTTTGCGGGTAAGCAAAATGCAGAACAAGGGTTCTATTCTTGGGACAAAAAAAGTGGTCATTGGTTATCAGGTATTAAACCTATAGATGAAGCGCGATTGTACAATATGAGTGAATTGCCTACCTCTATGAAGCGACACCAAGGAACGAATAAATATTACTTATTACCTGTATTATTTGGATTATTAGGCTTGTTTTTCCATGCCAAAAAGAGAGGGCAAGATTTCATGGGCTTACTCGCCTTATTTATCATTACGGGACTAGGAATTATTGTCTATTCCAATCAGCCTCCGAATGAACCTAGAGAACGGGATTATGTACTGGTCGGCTCCTTCTTTACCTTTGCCATGTGGATTGGAATGGCAGTATTGGCCTTATTTGAAATCTATAGAGAGCGCGTAAAAAGTAACTTCCCAGTAGGTGCATTAGCTGCAACTGCCATTGTTTTGATTGCGCCGTTCTTGATGGGCTTTCAAAACTTCGATGACATGAGTAGAAGACATCATACTGGTTCTAGAGATTATGCGAATAATTTCCTACAATCTTGTGATGAAAATGCGATAATTTTCACTTATGGCGATAATGATACCTATCCATTGTGGTATGCGCAAGAAGTAGAAAATATTCGTCGAGATGTCAGAGTAGTGAATTTAAGTTTAATTGCGGTAGATTGGTACATTAACCAATTAAATAGAAAAGTAAATGATTCACCACCGATTAAACTCACCTTAACGCCTGACCAAATTAGAGGCTACAAACGAAACCAAGTTTTTGTAGATCCTTATAAAAACGGGCCTAGCATGAGTGTCAAGGATGCCATTAAATTTGTGAATGAAGACCATCCTGTTCCTGTAAGTAGTGGTCGAACGCTAGAAAGTTATTTACCAACTTCTAAATTTTCTATTCCTGTTAATCGAAGTTTAGTTCAACAGAATAACATTGTTAAGGACTTAGGAAATGTAGTAGATGCGATTAATTTTGATATTAATAAGAGTTATGTCTTAAAAGGAGATTTAGCAGTAATGGACATTATCGCTAATAATGCATGGGAACGACCAATTTATTTTGCAGTAACCGTAAGACAAACTTCTTTATTAGGCTTAGATGAATATTTACAAATGGAAGGCTTAGGCTTAAAGTTGATTCCTGTAAAAGCAGGAAAAGACCCATTAGTACCAGGCGTTTTAGGAAAAGGAAGAGTAGATGCTGATAAAGTGTATGATAATGTCATGAATAAATTTATGTGGGGGAATTTTGATAAATACGAATTATTTGTCGATAAGAGTTATGCACCAAGTGTTCAGAGTCATCGGTACATGATGTTAAGAGCCATCCAAGAATTTATTAGAAAAGGAGATAATGCAAAAGCAGTAGAATTATGCGATAAATATTTTGAAGCCTTTCCAAATATGAATTTCCCGTATGATTATAATGCTTTCTATTTCATCCAATCTTATATGACTGCTGGTTCGCCAGATAAGGCAAAAAAACATGCACTTATATTGGCACAAGAATCGGCAGAATACCTGAACTTTTATCAATCTTTAGATCCAAGTGATTTAGCAGCAGGATTTACAAGAGACCAAGGATTGGCACGAAATGCAAAATCAAGTTTAGAAGGTATGGCTAAAGAATTGGGCGACCAAGCATTTACAGACCAAATCAATCAGATTTTTGCCAATGCAGGGAAACCAGTTTTAAACTAGATTAGTTGCTAGTTGCAAGTTGCCAGTTTTATCACGACAGGGCTTCTGTTTAAGGCCTCTAATGTTTAAGGTTTTATTGTGAAATTTGACCACAATTAAGCATAACGGGCAACTGGAAACGGGCAACTGGAAACAATTTTCAAAAATACCAAGCATAAATATTTTTTTTCTATTATATTTGTGTTCTGAAAGATAAAGATTCCTTTATTTTTTCAACTCTCAAGGCGACAAATCTTATTTAGAATTTAAGATATAAGAACCTAGTAGGGCTTAATTGCGCTACTAGGTTCTACTTTTTTTTAGGATTGTTAACATCAATCAAAAAACAAGAAAGCCGCTACTTATGATTTTAAAAATATTCTATAAAACCGTGTACCGTAAACCGTGTACCGTAAAATAAAAAATTATGGAAGCATTAGATCAATATTATATTGACAAGCTGAATGAAATTGCAGAAGAAGTTCAAGCTTCTGAGGAGTTAGCAAAGTATTTAGAGGAAGAAGAAGAGACGGATTATAAGTTAATGCAAGAGATGTTTGAACCTAAGATTGGGGCGATTTATGAATCTGTTTCTGCTTACTACCCATTACAATTAATTGCTTTAGAAAAATACTTATTAGACGAGCGATTTGAAGGCTTATATTTACCTAAAATCATTGGTTTTACGGTTTTAAGAGGCGAAATTAACGACCGCTATAAATACATTTTACCACAAGATCACTTTAAGGATGTATTAATGGCAATTTGCAATTCTGCTAATTTTGACATCATTCGTCAACGGATTGGACAGAGTGTGCAAATGGGTTTTGCTTTAAGTAGTGATATCTGGATTACCAACTTATTAAACGAGGTAACCAACAAAAGGATTAATTACTTTTTGCGGAACATGAAAAAGGATGACTACCGTATTTTAAAGGAAAGAATTGCGGGGTATAATCGGTATAAGCGACAATTTAAATCTGCTAAATATTTATCCGCAGTTTTCCCAACCAATATGTCGGAATTAAAGATTTTATTTACTTCTTTAAAATCTTTCTTATTACACCGATTAGAGTTGAAAGCGAATAACGAAAGTTTGATTTCGCCGATAGCTACTTTTTTGAGTAATGAAGATTTTCAAAAGACGGATGAGATTGTAGAAATCTTATGTTTGTATGCTAACTTCTGGGAATTGGATAAAGATTATATGGCGCACCTAAATGGAGTGTTCAATAAAGTAAGAACGGAAATTCCTAACTTCTCTGAGAAGTACTTGACTTATCTAATGTTCTTGCAAAACAGTCCATTAGATGTGGATGCGACGGCTGAGAATAGAGTATCAGCTATCGTTTCTAGAGATATTCAAGATGAACTGACAGAGTATTATAACTTAGTAGAAACCATTCATACTAAAGGCTATTTAGAGGAGGCTACTATTGAAGAAGTCCATACTTTCTATAATGCGCACGAAGGTCGTTCATTAATCAATGAATGTGTACGAAAAGTAATTTACGGGTATTACACTCGATTAATTACCAACTTAGAGGAAAGAGATTATAATGAATTGATTAATTTAGCTAGAAAGAGTTATCCTGTTTACATGAAGATTTTTGGTAATCAGCAGTTTAACCAAGATGTGGAGGATTCTAGTATGATTTATATCAAGAAATTATTAAAAAGATATACCGATAAGCGGGGTAAAGATTACCAAGATATTAAAAAATTCGTCGCTTCTACCTTTGTAGAATTAGGCTTTATGAAAGAAAAAGAAGTTGTGGAGTTGTTTAAGACTCGTCGAAAGAAGAAGAAACCTATGCCTAAGGAGAAGGAGGTTTTTTAAATATCAGTTGACTGATTTATCTAAAAATGGCTTACAAGCGGATGTTTGTAAGCCATTTTTTAATTTAGAATGGGTACTTTTACTCTTCAATAAAAACCCCAAGTGTTTTCAAAACATTTTCTAAGCTATTTTTCTGCCCTAATACCCCATCTAATTTCCCCTTAAAATCCTCAAAATCACCCAAAGCAATTTGATAATTCTGTTTATCCGCCTCCATGGGCAATTCGGTGGTATTATAAAAATTCCATTTAATTCGATTTAACCTGCCAGCAATTGAAGGTGGAATCAATTCCATTTTTTCCACCATAAAATCATTCCCATTTAAGGTCATTTCTAAATCTTGTAATTGGTTTTGTAAGGATTGTGCTTTTTCATAAGCGACTTTCTCGCCTTTGGGATGTTGCAATATACTTTTTTGTAGATTTTTGGTGTGGTCAATTGCCTTGGATAATTGCTGATTGGTCGCTCGAATAGAATTGCCTAAATCATACACTTGTTGTTGAAATGCTTGTAAGACTGTTTTATCCTTTGCGCCAATATTTTTTGGATATAATGGCACCACTTCAAAGGATTGAGCAATACCTAAATCAGTCCATTCTCCCCGAATTATTTTGGCTGCTTTGACGGTATAAGTGCCTGGTTGCACCAAAGCAGCAGCACCGTCCATCCCATCGGATTCTCGTAAATCCCAATTGATACGGTTAAGTCCTTTTTTAAGCGGAGCGGTAATTTTTCGGATAATCGCACCATTTTCGTTACTAATAGAAAAGACTAATTGAGGTTTGGTTTCTCGTCTTTCCGCTGCAAAATCATTCCAATCGGGATAATAAACGGGGGTTGTTTTGGCGTGTTTTGCTTTTTCTTCTTTTAGTCGTGCTTGCTTGATAGTTGGTACACCATCTTTGACATAATAAGTAAAAGTAGCTCCAAATTCAGGATTAGGAGACGTATAAAAAGCATGCCCTAAACTTCGTCCATCTGGATTTTTTTCTATAAATAATAAAGCATCTTTGACAGGAAATAAATGGGCATCTTTAGCTAAGTTTTTTGTCGTTAAAGCTCTAAGTGGAGAATAATCTTCCAAGACATAAAAACCTCGCCCAAAAGAAGCAACTACCAAATCATTTTCTTTGGTTTGAATTTCTAAATCTCTATAAGACATGGTTGGTAATCCGCCTTTAAATTGATGCCAATGTTGACCGCCATTAATAGAAAAATAAAGCCCTAATTCTGTCCCAACAAATAATAAATTAGGGGTTTGATGGTCTTGATAAATGGTCCAAGCATACTCCCCTTTTGGTAAATTATTGCTAATAGAATTCCATGTTTTCCCTTTGTCGGTACTCTTTAAAATATAGGGTTTAAAATCGCCTGCTTTGTGGTTATTAAAGACCACAAAAACCGTATTGGCATCGTGTCGAGAAGTGTGAATATCTGCAACAAAACTATAGGCTGGTACGGATGGAAACTGACTTACTTTTCGCCAATTTTGTCCACCATCTTCCGTAATTTGTAGCAATCCATCATCTGTCCCTGCATAAATTAAACCTTCTTGCTTTGGTGATTCGTCTAAGGCGACAATTGTTCCATAAGGCGACGTCCATACATTTTTAAAAACAGCATCTATTCCCCAAACTTTATCCATTACCTTTGCCTTGTTCCTATCCTCTTGTCTTGATAAATCGCTACTTGCTTCCAACCAAGTATTGCCACCATCTTCGCTTTTGAATAATTTATTCGCCGCAAAATAAAGCCGTTGAGATTGATGTGGGCTTATTATCAACGGTGAGTTCCAATGCCAACGTAAGGGCGCTTCTCCACTTTTAGGTTGTGGCTGAATTTGCACCCGTTCATTGGTTTGTTTATTATAACGAGTGAGATAACCATATTGGGATTGACTGTATAAAATATTGGGGTCGGTTGGGTCTACTCTGGTTTGAAAACCGTCGCCTCCGACAATGTGATACCAGTCCGTATTCCGAATGCCCGCAGGGTTCGTGGTTCGCACAGGGACACCAATCGTTGCATTATCCTGTGTACCGCCGTATAGATTATAAAATGGTTTTTCATTATCAATACCTACTCGATAAAATTGAGTCAAGGGAATATTATCTGTGAATTTCCATGTTTTAGTTTGATCCCAACTTTCATAAATTCCACCATCACAGGAAACCATAATATAATCAGGGTCGTCTTTATCAAAAACCACATCATGGCTATCAACATGCTTTTTTCGTTCATTAATGCGTTGGAAAGTTTTGCCGCCATCTTCTGTAAAAGCAGTAAAAAGATTAACAGAATAGACTTTATCAAATTGGTGCGGGTCAGGAAATAATTCCATATAATATTGGGCATCTATGACCATATAATCACTCATTTTTTTCCAATTATCACCTTGGTTTTCAGACCGATAAAATCCTTTGGTATCATTCGTGCCAGCAATAAGCGCATAAACAACATTCGGCTTTTGTGGAGAAATTGCCAATCCAATTCTACCTAAATCACCACCAGGTAAGCCATTTTTTAATTTGGTCCAATTTTTACCTGCATCGGTGCTTTTCCAAATTCCTCCATTCGGGCCACCTGCGACTAGTTTACCAACATGTCTTCTTCGCTGATAAGAAGAAACCAATAAAATATCAGGGTTTCGAGGGTCGAAAATAATGTCTGAAATTCCTGTGTTTTCAGTAATATGTAAGCTGCGTTCCCAAGTTTTGCCTCCGTCCATTGTTTTATACAAACCTCTTTCGCCACCATCTTTCCACACATTTCCTTGGGCAGCGACATAAACTATATCCGAATTTCTGGGGTCAATCATTATTTTACCAATATGGGCAGCAGTTTTCAAGCCCATATTTGTCCAACTATCGCCACCGTCTACACTTTTATAAATACCGTCTCCCTTGGCAACTGAGCGTTGCGCATTATTTTCACCTGTTCCAGCCCATATAATATTAGTATCATTCGGGTCAAATTCAATCGTTCCTACCGCATAAGCCCCATAGCTATCAAAAACAGGTTCCCAAGTTGTCCCAGCATTTAAGGTTCGCCAAATATTGCCAGAAGCAACTGCCGCAAATCGCCTACTTTTTTTATTGGGGTCAATGATGACTTTTGTAATTCTACCACCTGTTTTTCCCGCACAGATATTTCTGAATTTCAGTCCACTGATAATGGATTGGTCTATTTTATTGGGGACAGCTAAATCGTTAGTTACTTTTTTCTGAGCAAACGAAAAGTAAGTACAGAAGAGTAGCAGGTTTATTATAAAAAATTTTACTTTCATGGTAGGAATAGTTGGTTAGGAATTGAAAAATAGTTTGGTTCAAGGAATTAATAGTAAATTTAAAAATACTCCACTCAATAACGAAAATTATGACCGCTTTTATCAAACAAGTACTAATAGGCGTATTATTTGGTAGCTTAATATGCTTAGCTTGTTCGCCAATAGAACAAGCAAAAACGACGATTAAACACCCCAATGTTTTATTCGTTGCCATTGATGATTTAAATGATTGGGTAGAACCTTTGGCAGGAAATGCCCAAACAATTACTCCGAACCTAAATAAATTTGCCAAAACTGGAGTGAATCTTACGGCTAATTATTGTACTAGCCCTGGCTGTAATCCCTCTCGGTCTACTTTATTAACTGGTTTACATACCTATAGTTCTGGGATGTATTCTAATTATCAAGACTGGCGGACAGTTCCAAAGTTAGCGAATCAACCAACTTTGGGACATTATTTTAGACAAAATGGGTATTATACCGCAGGGGCAGGAAATTTTTTTCATTATAGTCAAGTAGATACTTTAGCTTGGGATGCCTATTATCCTTCGATTAAAAATCCAATGCCAGCAGATATTTTTCCAGAGAAAGTACCTGCCAATATGCCTCACTTTAAGTATATGTATAAAATGTTTGATTGGAGTCCATTGACTATTTCAGATGCCGAAACAGGGGATTATCAAAGTGTGGATTTTATTGGACAACAATTGGAACAAACCCATGATAAGCCCTTTTTTCTTGCCTGTGGTATTTATCGCCCTCATTTACCTTGGGGTAGTGCTATAAATGTAATGCTAGATTTTTTTTATTCCAATTATTTACTGAGACTTTTGCATAAGAATCAGCATTACATTTGACCCACTACCAAATTTAATTCCAATTTTAAAAAACCCAGATTCCACTATTTCGTTCAAAAATTGGTGAAAATAATTTTATAAGAAAACCTTTAAATAAGGAATTCAAAGTGATTTAGGCGAACAAAAAATTGAGGTGTATCCTAATTAGAGTCTGTCCGTAAACTTGTACTTTGCGTGTCTAACGTAATCGCCAAATTTATTTGGCTGATTCAAAATATTGACTGTCAGTTATTTATGAACCTACCAAATAAATTTGGTGGTTACGAGCGGAACAAATTAGAGTCTGTCCGTAAACTTGTGATTTGAGCGTCCAACGTAATCGCCAAATTTATTTGGCTTATTGACTGCAAAAAGATTTCAATTTATTTTTTGTGGTGCCGAAGCTACGCTCCTTAAAGGAATTTTGAGTTAATTGCTTCTACAGACAGGGGCAGAGCGCTGCTCTTTTAGTGAAAAATCAAGGAGCGTAGCTTCGAAACGGTCTGTAGGAATTGCTGAATGTCCATTTTTCCTTTAAGGAGCGTAGCTTCGGCACGATATAGTAATCTTTTTTCGGTCAATAATTTGACTGGGCTACCCGCCTAACGTTGTAAATTACTTTTTATAAAAAGAAGAATATTCTTAAATTTGTAGTAGCCATAAAAAATTTAATCAACTAAATAATTAATACCCTCATACACTTGAACCATTAATAACAATCATAAATTACTAAAAGTTATTATGAGAAAAATTTTAACACTCATTTCCTTCTTAGTCATTGGA
>JBGCFJ010001220.1:0-5787 GCA_045106885.1 Saprospiraceae bacterium | reverse complement strand
ATGAATCATCGTACTTATCATAAAAACTAGGTAAAATTTTCTCAAGATCGAGTTCGAAATTGATAGTTTTCCAAACCGTCTTTTCTTTGATCTTTTGGTATCTTGGAAATACTTTATCATCAAGTTCTAAACCAAAATGGACGGTTAAGTACATAATACGGTACACGATTTATGGTGAACGGTACACGGAGGGATTAATCTAGAATTTTAAATGTAAAATTCTAAATTTAAAAGTAAAATCGTTACTGTTTACTGCTAACTATTTACTGCCTACTGATTTGGTGTAGCATTCTTATTGAAAAATCCGCAATATACGAATAAAAAATAATTTAATACGCAAATAAGTGAATTTTCACTTAAAGATGTTCCCCAATTACTCGAATTAATTCTAATTCTGAGACTACACCCGATTGCCGCCACTTTTTTTCTCCCCCTTTATACAAAATGAGCGTAGGAACTCCTCGAATTTGTAATTTATTTGCTAATGCTTGATTTCTATCAATATCTATCTTGATGATTTTTGCCTTATCGCCTATCTTTTTCTTAACGTTTTTAATAATTGGTGCTAAGGCTTTACATGGACCACACCAAGTCGCATGAAAGTCGATTAATACAGGCGTTTCGCCATTGATAATTTCTGAGAAGGATGCCATTTTGCTTTTTTGATTGAATTGTGTAATTTTTGCTAGTTGCTAGTTGACGAGCATAACTAACAACCAGTAAACCTTCAAATAAGGGGTAAAGTTCGTTCTTTTTCCATAAAATGTTAAGCGTAGAACAATTAAGTACTAAGACGAAGGTAAGCATTCAAGCTGGGGTCGGTTTTGCTTTTAAGATTAGTGATAAATTTAATGTAGCAATTGAAACAATGGGCATTCGTCCATTTGGAAAAGACCAAGACCTTATTGACGGACTTGCGGGTAATGATAATGATTTTATTAACCAGACCAGTATTCGATTGAATTTTAACTTCGGTCAACGAGAGGGATTACATACATAGAACCAGCCAAATAAATTTGGCGGTTACGTACAATACAAACACCATTAGCGGTCAGCCTGAACTGCCAACTGCTATCAATAATTCCCTACTGATAACATCACCAAAGTACAAGCTATTTCCGTTTTAATTCCCTTTGCTTGTGCCAATTTTATCAACTCCATGTTCTCTGTGCCTGGATTGAAGATGATTCTTTTAGGAGTTAAGTCAAGTATATAATCATATAAGGCGACTTGCCGTCTAGGATTCATATAGAGGGTAATGGTGTCTACATCTTTTAAATTAGGCTTTTCTTTGACAATTGGTACATCGGCTACAATGCCTTCCCTTAATCCAATTGCTACTACCTCGTGGTTGTAATTCACTAATCTATTAATTGCCATATTCGAGTACCTATGTGGTTTTAGTGAAGCGCCTAAGACTAGTGTTTTTTTACTCATTATTTGATATTGTATAAAGGAACTTCAGTTCCTTGTAAAATTGTAAGGAACTTCAGTTCCTTTATACAGAAAAAGCCATTCGCTATTGAGTAAACAACGAATGGCTTTAAAAAGTTAGATTTTTAGAAAAAGAGAAAGCATAGCATTGCTCATTGGTAAATCACGACACCTCTACACCACTACACCCTTATACCTTTACACCTCCTCTATACCTCTATACCTCTACCCCTCTACCCCTCTATACCTCTACCCCTCTATACCTCTACCCCTTTTTTACACCAACATTCTAATTGGGTCTTCTAATATCTCTTTATAAGTTTTTAAGAATTTAGCACCTGCTACACCATCTACTACTCGGTGGTCACAAGAAAGGGTAACTCTCATGCGTTTTCCGACAGCTAGTTCTCCATTCTTAACGACAGGTTTTTCTACAATAGCACTAACGGCTAAGATACAAGCATTTGGGCGATTAATAATAGCCGTAAATTCTTCAATACCAAACATGCCTAAATTAGAAATAGTAAAAGTACTGCCTTGTTGGTCTTTAGGCTGTAACTTTTTCTCTTTGGCTTGGCCTGCATAAGCTCTTACTTCTGTATTAATTTGAGACAGTGATTTCATGTCTGCATGACGTACAACAGGAATCAATAAACCATCACCTGTATCTACTGCTACGCCAATATTTACATCTCCGTTATAACGAATTTTATTGTCTTCCAACCAAGCTGCATTGATAACTGGATGTTGGCGCAAAGCCACAGCCGCTGCTTTAACCGCTAAATCGTTAAAAGAAATCTTAGTTGGCGCAATTTCATTCATACGGATACGAGCAGCAATTGCTTGTTCCATATCTATCTCTGTGGTTAAATAAAAATGCGGAACAGTAAATTTATTGGCGACTACATTTTTAGCAATTGCTTTTCGCATTTGACTAATAGCCACGTCTTCATAATTAGCACCATTATTACCAGTAGAATAAGAAGGAGCTGGCATTTTGGGTGCTGCCTTTGCTGGAGCTTGTAGCGCAGGTGCACTTTTAGGGGCTGCTGTTGTTTGCTTGCCACCTAAAATCATTTCTATATCTCGTTTAACGATTCTTCCATGGTCACCACTTCCGGATACTTCAGCTAAGTTGATGCCTGCTTCTTTTGCCATACTTTTAGCAAGTGGAGAAGCTTTTATTCTTTCGCCAGATGTAGCGACGATTGGTTCGCTAACAGGTTCCGCCACAGGTGCAGTTGCTGCTTCGGTAGGTGCAGCTGTAGTTTCACTATCTCCATCACTTGCAGCAGCAATAGCTGCTTTCCAATCTTCTCCTGCTTCTCCAATAACAGCAATAACACCATTAATAGGAACAGGCCCTTCTTTCACAGCAATATGTAATAAAACGCCATCACTGTAGCTATCTAATTCCATCGTTGCTTTATCAGTTTCTACTTCTGCTAGGGTTTCACCAGATTCAATTTCTTCACCTTCTTCTTTTAACCAGCCTACGATAACACCTTCTTCCATCGTATCACTCATTCGAGGCATGCGGATGACTTCAGCCATAATATTAATTTCTTTAAGAGTTGGAAAATTATTTTCTATTTAACAATTAATTTGGTTGATTAGTTTGGTAGGACAAAAATAGGGTATTCAATACCGATATTTTAAAATTTTTACAAAAAAACGGTAATCATTTCATTTGTCCAATGTTTCGGCGTTTAAATCATTCTTTTTTATAGAAAAATAGGACTAACTTGTGAATGAAAGTTGAGTATAGGGAGTCAATTTTTCTTATTAAAATAATGTTTAAGGGATATTAGCTATTAAATATGTTTTATATTTATTTTATCAATAATCTGATTTAGGGACTTGAAAATCATTTAATTCGCTGAATTTCAATTGATTGGAAGAAAAAGCTGCCATTTTTATCGAAAATTCTTTTGTTATAAAAACATACGTAGTATCTTCATGCCTGTGACGCTTCCTTTTTTGGGACGTATAAATAGTATAATAATAATAAGAGTGTAAGTAAGTAGGCTACCAAACTTACTTTCTTATCTGTTTCATAAAAAACGATTCTTTGAATATTTGTAGAAAACTGCCAAAGAATATAAAAAAATTATTTTTTAACCTACTTAAACAAGATAATGCTTTCGTAGCGTCTTGTTTTTAACTAAAACAATTTATAATTATGGGTTTTTTAAGTGACATGAAACGATTAGTATTTGGTGCTACATCAATTGCTAAATCAGCTGCAGAGAAAGCTACTGAGGCAAGTAAAGATTTAGGAGGAGATTTATTAGAAAAAGCGGAAGGAGCTATGGAAAAAGCTAAAGACATGGCAGAAGATGCAGTAGAACAAGTAAAGGAAAGCGATTTGATGGATAAAGCAGGAGATATGATGGCTAAGGCCAAAGATGTAGCAGGAGATGTGGTAGAATCAGCTAAAGATGCAACAGGTGATTTGTCTGAAAGAGCAGGGGATATGATGGTTAAAGCCAAAGAGGTTGCGGCTGATGTAGCTGATGTGGCTAAAGATGCGACAGGTGATTTAGCAGAAAGAGCACAAGAAATGGCAAAAGAAGCGAAGGGAATGGCAGCAAATGTTGGCGAAAGTATTCAATCTGGAGATTTAATGGAAAAAGCAAAAGATATGGCGGCGAATGTTGGCGATGTAGTTAAAGATAAAACAGGGGATTTAGTAGAAAAGGCGAAAGGAGTTGCGGATGAAGTAAAGAATAGCGAACTTGGCAAAAAAGCGACAGATATGGCAGCGAATGCAGCGGATAAAGCCAAAGATGTTGGTGGAGATATAGTGGATAAAGCGAAGCAAGCCAAAGATGATTTAGATAAAATGGTCTAATCTTAATTATAAGTTATGAGTGTTGAGTTAGGAATAATGGATAACACGCACTCATAACTAATCACTCATAATTCATAACTAATACTAGATGGGTTTTTTAAGTTCTTTAAAGCGTTTATTTTTTACGACAGAATCAGTAGCCAAATCAGCTGCGGGAAAAGCAGCAGATGCGACTAAGGATGCAGGCAAAGATATCTTTGAAAAAGGCAGTAATTTGTTTGAGAAAACAAAAGGTAGTACGACTGACAATGTGATGGATATGGCTAATGATTTGGCTGATAAAGCAAAAAATGCTACGGGGCAATTGGGCGATAGAGTAAAAGATATGGCTGGCAATGTGAGTGAAAAAATTAAAGATAGCGAAGCATTAAATAAGGCTGCGGATTTTACAGAGGGCGTTGGTAAAAAAGTATTAGAAAGTGATGCTTTAAAAAATGCAGGTGAATTAGCAGAGAATGTAGGTGGAAAAATTATTGAAACTACAGAGAATGTAGGTAAAACAATATTGGAAAGTGATGCTTTAAAGAAGGCAGAAAGCCTTGCGGAAAATGTGGGCGGAAAAATATTGAATAAAGGAAGTGATTTAGCGGATTCTTTTAAAGGAGCATCAACGACAGTAGGGGGAGTGATTTTAGATAAAACGGAAGGGTTGACAGATAAAATGGAAGATTTATCAACGACTTTAGGCAGTTCTATTTTGGAAAAAGGAGGGAGTTTAGCGGATAAGGCGAAAGCAGCTGTTAATAACCCTGAAGCTTCTTTAGATGCTATTTTAGAAAAAGCAAAGGGATTAGCGAATGATATAGAAGAGAAAGTGAAAAATTCTGGTGGAGAAATATCTGATAAAATTGGTTACGAAGAATTAGAGAAGAGTACGTTAGAAGGCAAGGATGATTTTTTTGCTAAAGCAGACCGTTATGCTAGAGGAGATTTTCAAAAAGAAGGCGAAATTAATATTGTAGATGCTGAAAAAGTAGAACCTGCTGATAAAGAGCCTTTTAAGGGAGATATTCATGGGTTTGATGATGCAGATGGAGATGGTGACCCTTTAATTGACGATGCAATTATTGAAGCATAAACAAAATATTTACCCGAAAATATAAAGAAAAATTGTTTAGTTTAGAGAAAAATTATTTATTGCTAATAAACAAAATAGCTTTTTCTAACAACTTATTTTACTTACTTACCGTAAAAGAGGAAGCTACATAAAAACTAAAAATAAGCGCAATGGTAGTATTTGATACGATTGCGCTTATTTATTCTTTAAACTCAGGGAAATTAAAGAATTTAACCATAAAAACGGTTGTTTGTCATTGACTTGATAGACGAATTCAAACTCCTAAAATAAACAAACCACTTGGCACTAATTAAATCAATTTCTGGAATTAGAGGTACTATCGGCGGCGTTGCTGGAGAAAATTTGACCCCACAAGATATAGATGCTTCCACCGCTGGGTTCGGTACAATGTTAATGAAAAAATATAAGAAACCATCTGTTG
>JBGCFJ010000122.1:0-3109 GCA_045106885.1 Saprospiraceae bacterium | reverse complement strand
GGTAAAATACTGACAATCAATGACCTGTCTGTTTTAAATCTGACTTCTGACAGTTTATGTAATAAACGGTCTGACATCTGACTTCTTTTCAAATTATTAATTTTCTTTCTGATTGTCTAATTTATCATAACTATCTATATATCAAAGTTTTAAGTATGTGTTTTTTGAAAAAAAAACTAAAAAAAAGATGTTTGGAATTACTTATTATGAAAAATAATAGCCAACTTAATAGAATTTTTATACCACTTATGAATCCTATAGAAAAAAAGAAGAATTATGTATGTATCTTTACAACGGTAATACTTGTTTAGAAAACGGTAGTTTAATTTAAAGAAACGGTATTTTAAAAAAGTATTGAATTACTTTAAGAAACGGAAGGTATTTATAGATTATGTCTTCAGAATATCATACCCCATAAGATATTCTAAAAAATAGGCAATACTATACTAAAGAAAATATAGTGATGTTTTTTCCAAATGGAAAATACGCAGTATTAATTTAGGAATGTAACCCCATTTCACCAAATTCTGTGTACTAACCAGCCCATGCAATTAAAGTCAAAAGAAGGATTAAAAATTAAATTATTTATTTAACCTTCTTTATTTTTTCGAATCACTATCTTCTTGGGTTGAGCTAAACATGCTCACCTTTTCTTTACGCTCAATGTAAAATTTTTTAAACACATTTTATTTTTTGCAAATACAGTTGTTTTGTATGCTGTAAAACTTATTGCTGTGCAAGTTTGGTAAGTAGTTTTTACTACAACGATTTTACCTATCATAATTGGTTAAATCAAATTTTAACAATTAAATTTTTGATTGTTGACACTAACCCTATTTGCATTATTTAAGTTTTTCCCTACAAGTAATTGTAATAAACCTAAACCTAAACTTATTTTATTTAACTCCAAATTCTTATTAATTATGAGAAAATTTTTAGGACTTTTTATTTTTACGCTTTTGTCAACCAGCCTTGCTTTTGCTGGACAAAATGTAGAAGTAACTCACAACAAAATTGTGAGTTCTACTACTTCTAGTAGTAATACGTCGGGGAATTCCCATTATGTATTTACTTGTAAAGATGGCTCTGGTTTTTTTAGCGATCGAGCAGGAAACCACAAACCTTATGACAATCATAGTGATTACTATGTAACGCTTTGTGCGCAAGAAAGTGACAAAGCTATAACTGTTGATTTTCAACAGTTTAAATTAGAAAAATTTGACAATTTAACCATTTGGGATGAGTCTAGATCAGTAGCAGTTACTGCGACCAATACACCTGAGATTTTAAACGTTAACATTAAAGATAAAGATGATGGTGTTGACAAACTAGGTACTTATACTGGTCCAGCTTCTCCGGGTAAAATTACTTCTAAAAGAGGTTGTTTAACGTTCCGTTTCCGCTCAGACAGATCAGTTGTAGAAACTGGATGGTATGGTAAGATTGGTTGTGTAAACAAACCAAGTGTTGATGCTTGTGCAAGTTTCAGAAAGAACGTTGATTCTGACTTGAAGTGTGGCGTAATGATTAAGGATGACAATTACAGAGGGAAAAACAATTACTCAGAGTATGGTTCTTGTACTAAGAAGGGATGGCCATCAATGGGACGTGAATTAATTTACAGATTTAGAAATTACAAGGCTAGTGATTTAACATTTACTTTACAAGAAGATAATGGAGATCAGCCTAAGTTATTAAACATGTTCATCTTGAACGATTGTCGACCAGATGCTTGTGTAGGGTCGGTTAATCGCCCTGCTGAACACTATGACAAAGAGCGAAATTCAGTAACACTTAAGAATGCGCCTGCTGGTGATTACTACGTAGTAATTGATGGGAATAGAGTAACTGGTCATAACTGGTTCAAATTACTAGTAGAATGTACTGGTGGAGATTATACAACTTGTAAAGATTCTTATTATTATGATGATTTTGAAGCAGAAGATAAAGATGTAGCTCGACCTAGACCAGCAGATGTTGATTACCAAGTTGGTGATTATATTACTAAGGTAAATTCTTACTGGTCTAAGAGTAATAATGTAGGTCTCAGAGATGCAAGAATCAGCAATGACAGATCAAGTAATGGACATAATTCTTTAGAATTTAACAGATTGGACGAAGGTACACAAGATGTATTCTTAGATTTAGGTAGAAAGTTCAAAGGAGTATACCGAATTTGCTGGAACATGTATATTGAGAAAAACCGTACCGCATTCTTTGGTTTATTTGGTGGGGACAATAGTGATCCTTGGGGATCAATTAGTAAAGAATTTGGAATGAATAGCCCTTACCAAGGAAGATGGTTTGATGTAGAATTATTTGTGGATTTAGACAAGAATAAATTTACACTTTACATGGATAATAGATATAAAGCTTATTCTGGAGATTACCACTTAAATTTAGACGCTTTAAATTTTTACGGTTTGCCAAACGCACACTTCTATGTAGATCACTTATGTTACGGACCAGTTAAAAAAATACCTGCAAGAGGGAGCTTAACTCGAATGGCGATTTTAGAAGATACACCATTATATGCAGCGGATAAGCAACAATTACAATTAGCTGGTTCTATCCAAGGAATTACGGATAATGGTTTAACTCGAACTACTGTTAATACCTTAAATGCAGCGGATTTAAAAGTTGTTCCTAATCCAACTAGAGGATTTACAACTATTGCTTTAGATTTAGATAAAGCACAAAATATTGAGCTTCAAATCTTTAGTCCAACAGGTCAAGTAGTTCGTCAAATTTCTTTAGGAGAAACATCAATTATCCGTCAGGAGTTGAACCTAGGTGATTTAGCCAATGGATTATATATCCTAAAGGCAACTGGGGAAACATCTGTAATAACGAAAAAGATTATTTTACAACAGTAATAAAAAGCAGAATTATCCAATGCTAATCAGTAAATGAGCTTAATATTAAATGAACCATTATTGATGAAAATTGGAGCATACGCATCCATACTTTTGGGAATAGCCCCTAGTTGGTAGCGGCAGTAAATAAGCAGCAGTAAGCAGTAGATTTAAGTAGCTAACAATCAACTTATTGCAAGAATTAAAAACTGTTACCTATTTCATGCGTAAACCACTAGCTATTAGGAAAGAAT
>JBGCFJ010001219.1:0-1619 GCA_045106885.1 Saprospiraceae bacterium | reverse complement strand
TCCTTTGCAGTAGCTGTTTTAAGTAAAAAATGTTCGTCTAAAAATGATTTCATACTTGCATATTTCTAACGATTCCCAAGTCCAGACCTCTCAATTCTGCTAAACCTCTTAATCTTCCAATAGCAGAATAACCAGGGTTTGTGTCTTTTCGTAAATCATCTAGCATCTTATGTCCGTGGTCAGGGCGCATAGGAATTGATTTTGTTTGTTGCTGTTGAATTTCTAGTAGCGCCTTCATCACTTCGTACATATCCACGTCCCCATCCAAGTGGTCCGCTTCGTGGAAATTTCCATCTGCATCTCTTTTGGTCGCTCTAAGGTGAATAAAATTAATCCGATGCCCTAAATTTCTAACCATTTTAGGTAAGTCATTATCTGAACGTACCCCAAAAGAACCTGTACAAAAACATAAGCCATTGGCTGGACTGTCAACAGTTTGAATAATTGTTTGAGCGTGTTTTTCCGTACTGACGACTCTAGGCAAACCAAATAATGGAAATGGAGGGTCATCAGGATGAATTGCCATTTTCATACCTACCTCATTGGCTACGGGTATAATTTCTTTTAAAAAATAGAGTAGATGGGCTTGTAATTTTCTTTCGTTTATATTTCTATAAGTATCTAATACTGCTTGAAATCTCTCCAAAGTAGGTACGCCTTCTGTAGTACCGCCAGGCAATCCAGCTATTACATTTTGAGTAATTCCCTCTTTCTCGGCTGATGTCATCGTTTCAAATCGATTTTTAGCAGCAGCCTGTTGACTTGGCGTATAGTCTGCTAAAGCATTTGGTCTTTTTAAAATATGAATATCAAAGGCAGCAAAAGCAGCGGCTTCAAATCTTAAAGCAGTAGCACCATCGGGCATTGGATAATCCAAATCCGTTCGAGTCCAATCAACTACAGGCATGAAATTATAAGTGATGATGGGAACACCACATTTTGCCAAGTTTCGAATACATTGTTTATAATTTTCAATATACCGCTTGTAATTCCCCGTCTGTCGCTTAATATCTTCGTGAATAGGTACACTTTCGACTACTGACCAGCGTAAACCTGCTGTTTCAATTGTTTTTTTTCTTTTCAAAATTTCCCCAATGGACCAAATTTCTCCATTGGGAATATGATGTAAGGCAGATACAATCCCTGTTGCGCCAGCTTGTCGAATATCCATTAAGCTTACTACATCATTTGGACCGTACCATCGCCATGTTTGTTCTAATTTTTTCATAGGTAATACGGATTTTTAATCCGCCACTTAATGTTGCGATAATATAATTCGCTGTTATTTGAAATAAGGAAAGGACTAGGCGGAGTAACAATCTGCTTGACTAGACTCCTGAGAAAGCACTAAATCCACCATCGATAGGCACAATAATACCTGTTACAAAACTAGAGCTGTCACTACACAACCAGATAAGGGTACTCACCAGTTCTTCTGGTTCACCAAAGCGTTTAACAGGCGTTTCGTTGACAATGGTTTGTCCTCTTGCAGTTAAACTACCGTCTTCATTGGTTAATAAACGACGATTTTGGTCAGCAATAAAAAAACCTGGGGCAATCGCATTGACCCGAATGCCTTCGCCGAATTTATGCGCCATTTCTACCGCCATCCATTTTGT
>JBGCFJ010001218.1:0-4571 GCA_045106885.1 Saprospiraceae bacterium | reverse complement strand
TCGCTCTTTGAGAAAAAAATAACATGAGCAAACACCGTTTGTGAACCGCACAGCGGATGGGATGCTAACGGAAAAAGACGCCGATTTAACCTGTCAAGGATTTATGTCTTGAACCACTATCTATAATTTACTCATTTTCATTATGAAAATAGCCATCATTTCCGACATACACGAAAATTTCCATAACCTAATTTTGGGCCTCCAAGAAATGGAAAAGCATGGGATAGAACAAATTATTTGTTTAGGCGACTTAATGAATAGTGGCGTAGCAAAATTATTAGCGACCCAATCCATTCCTGTTTTTATGATTTGGGGGAATAATGACGGAGAAAAAGTAGAAATTACCTTAGCATCCAAAAAAGAAAATAGTGTATTAACAGTCAGTACCAAAGTCTACGATTTTTTAGCATTAGGTGGACGAAAAATCTTTATTTCCCATTATGAAGATTTGGCTCAACCAATGGCGAAATCGGGTGAATATGATGCGGTCTTTTCTGGACATACGCACATTGTAGCAAAAGCGAAAATCAAGGATTGTTGGGTCGTGAATCCAGGAGAAATTTCGGCAGGCAAAACAAAAAAAGCGACTTTTGCCATATACGATACGGTCAAAAACGAAGTGGAAATAATTACCTTAAAAAATTCAATTACTTTAAAAACACCATTAATGGAAGCCTATTTTAAAGCCAACGGGGCAAAAATGGGCTTGCGTTCTAGAAAAGCATTTGGACTTATGCAGCAGCAAAAAAGTGTTATCCCTGAATCTAGTTCTGTTTACCAAATTTTAGCGAAAGCTGCTAAATCAGCCAAAGCGGTCGTTTTTTCTGGTTTACCTGGCGTAGGAAAAAGTCTATACATCAATCAATTCCAATTGATTGCCGCAGCGGAAGGTAAAAAGGTAACGGTTATCCAATGGGATATTGCCCGAAAATCCTTTGAAACCAAGGAAATTGCCACTCGGTATCCGATGGGACCAGGGATTGTCCATAATGGCGTGAAATTAAGCGTGGGAAAATGGTTAATAGCGACGATTAAAAAATGGTTAGCAAATCATTCATCGGAAGAAAACATATTACTCATCGAAGCGCCATTAGTCGGACATCGGTTTATCGAATTAGCAAGCATACAAGCAGATACAGCCTTGGAAACTTTCTTTAAAAGTAATGCTTTCCAAATGATTGTCCCGATTCCTTCCAAAAAAGTAAGGGCAAAAATCGAAGCCGACCGTCGAGCGCAAGTGGCAGAAGATGCCAAAGTCTGGACGGGTGCTAAGCCATCGGTTATGCTAATGCTATGGAAAATGATTTGTGGCATCGCCAATGAATTTGGGCGACATATCCCCATGGATGGACAACCGCCCTATGACCCCGAAGTATACGATTTTGTCTTTGGAAAAATACTCCAACATCGCCATTTTTCCCCTTTACACATCGAAGAAATCTATCCTGTTTCCATTGAAAATGAAGCGGATTTACATAATACAGATAGTTTAGCAGCAGATGCCGAAACCGCCAATCAATATGCGGAAAAAGTAGCCACGGAATATCCCGACCTAGCAGATATTGATAAGGTAGTAGAAGGCTGGTATTTGACCTAAAACAGTAGCTTAGGCTTCCTACGGGAGTAGTGCACGTATCTGATTTTGAAGATTTAAAAATACAATATGCCACTTAAATTTAAGTCATTCTTACAAGCAAAACCTGTCTATAAAGGCGGTAAATCTAAGCCAACCGCCAAAGATGGGCAAAAAATATATAAGCTATCCTCCAATGAAAATTTGCTGGGGTCTTCCCCAAAAGCGATGGCAGCCATTCAGCAACATTTAGGGAAACTAAATGAATATCCAGATTATAACGATAATAAATTTCGGCAAGCATTAGAAAAATTTTACGAAGGCAAGTTGCAAGCCAATCAATTTATTACCACCAATAGTGGTGTGGCGAATATCGAACTCATTACCAGGGCTTTTTTAGCAGAAGGAACAGCATGTATTTTCTCGAATCCAGCTTTTGGTCCTTATCGAGGTTTTCCAAAAAAGATGGGAGCTACCAGTATTGACGTACCGCTAATTGGCCCTAATTTTCAATTGGATGTCCAAGGTATTTTAAATGCCATTAACGAAAAGACTCGTTTGGTTTTTGTGACCAATCCCAATAATCCTACAGGGACACATTTGCCAAAAGCACAAATTGATGCATTGGTGGATGGATTGCCTGACCATGTAGTTTTAATATATGATGAAGTGTATTACCAATATGTAGAAGCAACAGATTATGTAAGGGCCTTTTCGTATGTACAAGCAGGAAAAAATGTCATTGGTATCAATAGCTTTTCCAAAGCCTATGGATTGGCAGGTTTGCGAGTAGGTTATGCCTATTCTACCCCTGAAATTGCGGCTTATTTGCAACAATTACGCCGTCCATTTATGATAAATTCTTTAAGCATGCATGCCGCCATTGCTGCTTTAGGAGATACCGAATTTATTCAACGGACAGTTGACCTAATCCATCAAGAAAAAAGCTACCTTTATGCCGAACTAGACCAATTGGGGATGTCTTATTGGAAAACACAAGCCAATTTTTTGTTGATAAAACCTAATATGGACACCAATTTATTTGAAGCCCAAATGCTAGAAAAGGGCATTATGGTTCGGCAAGCAGCCAGTTTTGGCGCACCAGGCTGTGTTCGAGTAACGATTGGCACTAGGGAAGCCAATGCTGCTTTTGTGGCGGCATTGCAACAGGTTTTGCATTAAAAAGGTAAGTACTCAATCGGTAGCACAGACTTCAGTCTGTCCTGTTTCCAAGCCTTCAGGATTGGTTGCCATATAGTGTAAAAAGCCTAAAGGCTTTTAAACGGGACAGACTGAAGTCTGTGCTACCAGTTGACGATTGAGTACTTACTAAAAAAGTAGCTTAGGCTTCTAGTCCATAGGCGTCAAGTTGAGCATTTTAACCCATCCCCAACCAGCTATCCGTCCGCTTTGCGGTTCAGGAACTTACATTCCTTCATCTAAGGAGGGAAGGGAGTCGTTAAAACCCAAAATTATCGGATAAATTGACGATAATTTTCAGTTTTACCCTAAATTAATTCCCCTCTTTTTTAAGAGAGGGGGTAGGGGAGCGTTAATTTTTCTAAGCTACAGAAAAACGAAAAACGATGAGTGATTCCTCAAAAAAACCTTTATTATTCGGCGCAATGATGACCGCTGGTTCTGCCATCGGTGCAGGGATGTTTTCCTTGCCTATTGTCTCTTCTGGGATGTGGTTCTCATTAACCGTCGGGAGCTTTTTTGTCATCTGGGCAATGAGTTATTTGTCGTCCTTGATGATAATGGAAGTGACCTTAGAATTTCCTGTGGGCGCTAGTTTCAACAGGTATACAGCGGATATATTAGGAAAATGGGGGAGTATTGTGATGGGCATCTCTATTGGTTTTCTATTATACATTTTACTCTATGCCTATTTTAGTGCGTTTGGGAATATTATGGCACATACCTTAGACCTAAAAGCAGCCGAACATTCCATCGGAAGCCAAGGCGTATTGGGTTTATTAATGGGGTGTTTATTAGCAGGGATTGTCTGGTTAAGCACGGTAAGTGTCGGCAGAATTTCGACGATTTTAGTGATTGGCATGGTCATCAGTTTTATCATTTCTGTCTCTGGTACATTTGGTCATATCAACCCTAATTTATTATTCCAAGCAGCACCAGCAGGTAGCACTTATTCGCCGTACTTATGGGCCGCATTACCGTATTTTATTACCTCTTTTGGCTTTTCTTCGATGGTGCCAAGTTTGTATAAATATTATGGACTAGATATTCCAAAAATTAAGGGAAGTTTGTTTTATGGGTCTATTCTAGCCCTAGTGACTTATTTAGCATGGATTAGTATCTGTTTTGGCGTTATTCCACGGCCTGAATTTATTCCTATTAATGCGGCAGGAGGGAATATGGGGGATTTAGTAGCTGTTTTAGAAACTAAAATTGGGAATACCACGATACAATCGGCCCTAAATTTTTTCTCGAATTTTGCCATCATCTCTTCTTTTTTAGGCGTGGGCTTAAATTTGTTTGATTATATCGCTGATAGATTTAATTTTGAAAATAATGGAAAAGGGCGATTTTATGCCGCCTGTATTACTTTTTTACCACCAGGATTGGCGAGTTTATTTTTCCCGCATGGCTTTATTGCCGCCATTGGTTTTGCAGGTTTATTCGTTATTCTTGGCTATTTTGTGATTCCTTTTTTAATGGTTTGGAAATTGCGAGCCGCTAATACTGCCACCAAATATCAATTGTCAGGCGGGAAACCACTTTTGATTATGGTCTTAGTCTTGAGTTTGATAACCGCCGCTTGCCATATTTTGGCGATGCTAGATTATTTACCCAAGCTTTAAGCTAGTGGTTCAAGACATAAATCCTTGACAGATTAAATCGGCGTCTTTTTCCGTTAGCATCCCATCCGCTGTGCGGTTCACAAACGGTGTTTGCTCATGTTATTTTTTTCTCAAAGAGCGAAGGCTATTCTCAAAAGCCAACCCGTCCGTAAACGGTTCACAAACGGTGTTTG
>JBGCFJ010001217.1:0-3254 GCA_045106885.1 Saprospiraceae bacterium | reverse complement strand
ATACTAAAATTTTGCCTTACACCCCTGGTCTGATTATATAGTGTGTGAAAGTGATTGATGGTGGGTGAAACTTTCAAAGTATCACCCACCATCAGCTGTCTGTAACTTTCTGTTACTGGAAGATTTACTCCCAAAAGCCTTCAAAATTATCCAGTAATGGGAATGTCTTGGGTCATTAAGTTAGGTCTTTGAAATAGTCAGAAAGTTGTAACTTTTAATTAATCAAAATTATAGTTTTCGAAGAAATTAGTTGCTGGTTAGGACTTTTAGTCCGACACCTCTATCCTCTCGCCTCTGGCGAGTAGTGTTTTAAATGATATGTTAAGGTCTAATTCTCGCCAGAGGCGAGACAAATAATGGTATCGGATTAAAAATCCTAACCAGCAACGAGAAAAAGAGTTACAACTTATGTCTATTTATCGGATACAACTTTATGACCCAAGACAGGGAAATTACTGGATAATAGGGCTACTCTGAGTTTTAAAAAATCAAAATAATCATGAAATACTTAATCATAGACGATGAATATATTGCGCATGACATTATCCAAGAATACTGCGATATGCTGCCTAATTTAGAATTGGTCAAAAATTGCTATGATGCCTTAGAAGCTTTAACCTATTTACGGACGAATAAAGTAGATTTGATTTTTTTAGACCTGAATATGCCTAAAATAAAAGGGTTTGAGTTTTTAAGAACGCTGTCCAATCCACCGAGTGTAATTGTAACCACTGCGTACCAAGAGTATGCTTTAGAAGGATATGAGTTAAATATAGTAGATTATCTATTGAAGCCTTTTAGTTTCAGTCGCTTTTTGACGGCTATTAATAAAGTGGTTGGGACAAAAACAAAAACTGCTAATATCACTAATACTATAGGAAATACCGCTACTCAAAACACTATTTTTCTTAGAAGTAATAAAAGGTATATTCAAGTGCTCATTGATGAAATCTTATACATTGAAGCGGCTGGTAATTATGCTAAGGTAGTAACGCTAAATGAAGTAATTACGATAAGGGAAAAAATTTCAGACGTCTTAGTCTCCTTAGATAAGGCAGCTTTTTTGCAGGTACATAAATCCTTTGCTGTGGCGATAAAACATATTCATAGTATTGAGGGAAATCGAATTACGATTGGAGAACATTTAGTGCCTATTGGGAAGTTGTATAAATTGAAAGTCAATGAATTAATTCGATAAAACGTAAGTGCTCAATAGTCCAATTTAAATCGTCCGATGACTGCGTCGTCGGATGATTTAAATCAGCTCATCGGACGACGATAGTCATCCGACGAGCTGATTTTGCACCCATATTGAGAACTTTCAATAAAACAGCGAGATTTACCATTACAATCACGCTATTTTTCGAATGATATTTCCTAATCCCTTATTTTAATAAAGTAACATTTCCTTGCTTAGTTATCACCCCACCTGGACAGGTGACCGTCAAATAATAGCCATAGACATCTGGTCCTAATTCTTTCCCTTTAAAACGACCATCCCAACCAAAGTCAGCATCGGAAGTTTCAAAAACTTTTTCTCCCCATCGGTTATAAATGATTAGGTTCATAGATAAAAAGCCATCTGCCCCTCTAACGTATAAAACATCATTGATGCCATCTCCATTTGGACTAAAAGCATTTGGCATAAACAATGCATCATCATCACAACCAATCCATATAGCTGTATCTCTTGTAACAGTGCATTGAGGCGCTATTTCGCTAAAAATATTTGCAAAATAACTAGTTCCGTTAACGGTTGGAGAAACAATGGCTCTTTCTCCTCTATCGTCTAAAGTAGGGTCTTCTTGCCATTCAAAAGTAAATCCATCAGGTAAAGGCTCACTTAAGGATAGCTCTGAGGTACCTGTAGCAGGAATTTTTTCTTGATTAGGCAGGAGTCGAATGTTAGCTAATAGCGTGGTATCTGCCACTATTACAGTCATAGAATCTAGTAACTCACAACCCAATTGATTGCTAATAGCTACGTTATATTGAGTCGTTTCCGTCACATTTACAACTGGCGAATCGGTTGTATCAGTAGGGGAAGTAATCGTTGCTTTTGGCGTCCATTCATAAGACAAATTTTGTAGTGATTTTGAATTAATTACATTTAAAGTTGTTGTTCCTGGCATACAAAGTGGGTCTATTTCCATTATTTCAACCATTATGCTTCCATCTTGAACCACAACACTATCCATAATAGGACATCCATTATTCAAAGAAATAGCATAACTACCAATTGGTACATTCAAAGTAGTTGCGGTCAGTAAAGAATCCGCTATATTGGAATGAGGTAACCATGCAAAAGTCGTCGAATCGGATAATTCAATACCGATTTCAGTCATAGCAGTTCCATCACATAACACCGTATCTCTAAATAACCTATACGCAGGTTTTGGTGGAATAATTACCATAAATACCTGACTATCAATTTCTTCTCCAGTAGCATCTGTAGCAACAAAAGTATAGTTTTGATTAGGTAATAATTCTTCAATTCTACCTGCTCCTAAAGTGTCATTCTCAATAGTAATGATGACCATTCCAGAACTGTCTAAAAGCTGGATATTGACAGGAGATACAAAACAACCCGTAATTTCATAATTTAATCCACCTATTGCCGTATCCGAACAAAGGGTATCTGGGGATAATATCAGTATTGGAGGCATTGGATGTTCTAAAGTAAAATTAATAGTATCTGCACAATCAGTACCATCTTCTTTAACAATTACTTCATAGTCTTTTGCCGTTAAATCTGTCCGAACAGAATCGGTTAAAATAGTATCTTCCCAAATATATTGTAAATCATTTGTTGCGCCCATAGTTATAATCGCTACCGTTCCATTGGCAACATTACAATCGGGTTGTTTAATGATATTAAAGTCAGCCGTAAAACATGCTACACAATCTGGTTCTTCTAAAGTAAAAGATACTTGCTGTGGCTCACAATCTGTATCCGCTTCCACTATCGTAACTTCATAAGCACCTACTGCCAAACCTGTTCTAATACCAGTCGTTGTGGTAACACCATCCGACCATATATAAGTCAAAGCATTCTTCGCTCCTGTTACCGTAATTGCTACTGAACCTGTCTTGTCTTCACATGTTGGTTGTTTTGTTACTGATACCGTCGCCGTAAAACATGCTATACAAGTTGGTTCTTCTAAAGTAAAAGATACTTGCTGCTCCTCACAATCTGTATCGGCTTCCGTTATGGTAACTTCATAAGCACCTACTGCCAAACCTGTTCTAATACC
>JBGCFJ010001216.1:0-9883 GCA_045106885.1 Saprospiraceae bacterium | reverse complement strand
ACTAATCCAGCAGGAACTGCATCATAATTACAATCGTGTAAATAAACTTTTTCAATAGACGGTAAAGCAAAAATTGCCCCAGGTGCTTCACCTGAAATAGGATTTTTTTCCGTATTATATTCCGTCAAATTGACCATATTTTCGATACCCGTCAAATCAATGCTGGTAATACCAGAACGCTTTAATTGAAAACGCTCAACTTTCGTCCATTTCCAGATAGCAGCTGGTAATTCACCTGTCATTCCTGCATCATCGTGTAATTCAATTTTGCCGCTCATCTCATTCATATTACCCAAAGATGCTGGTAAAGTACCTGTTAAGTCCATGCCTTTGAAGGCTACATGTGTGACTCGTTGCATTTCTGCATCGACGGTTACGCCTTCCCAAGTACTAACTGGACCAGTTAACCAAGTATCATAACCAGACCAGCTTGCACCGCCACAGTTATTATAAAGGTCAACTAAGGCTAGTGAGTCGGTTTGTAAATCCTGTGCTTTGACAGTATGTGTTCCTACAAAAAAGAGGGAACAGCATAAGAATAAAGTTTTGTAAAGGTTTTTCATCATGCTAGGTTTTGATTTTAGTATTTGCATTATTGCAAAATGATTTTAGATGAATAAATTTGTCCACTACTAGAAGTAGCTTTCATTAGATAAATTCCCCTTGCTTGTGTGGATAAGTCAAGTAGGAGGGTATTTTGAATATTTTCAGTAATGGTTTGAACAAGTTGTCCAGACACATTAAAAATTGCTATATTGGTAAAGTCTTCAAGCCCTTCGATACTGATGAATCCTGTCTGACTTGGATTCGGATAGACTTTAATAGGATTTTCTTCTAATTCGTCCACATCGGTAAATACACCGAAGAAATCATTGATGATATTAACTCCATTTTTCACAATATACTGTCGAGGTTCGGGGGTTAAATTTTCCCAATCTGTTCCGACTCGGTAATTATAGTCGATGATATTTCCTGCGGTTTGTTTGTAAAGGGTGTCAGAATATAATTCGCCAGTATTAATGGTGTTCATAAGCGTACCATCCGCCCAATCATTTTCAATACCCATTAAATAAACTGCCTCGCTGACGCCATTGGTATGTACATTAAAAATGACTTCTAGATTTTCAATGCCGTAATTGGTGTCCCCTGTTAAATCTCGTCCCGCAATGGAAAAATTGAGTAAGATATTTTCACTCAATAGAGAATCGGTCGCTACTACAGAAGGGACTAAAGTTAAGGTAACCACTCCTGTATTGGGGTCTTCGGTACGAATGGTGTCAATTACTTCCTGCTCTGTTCGCAACAAGACATCCCATGAATAAGCATCTTCTACCAAGGATAATTGATAAGACCAAGTGTGGTCATTGGCTACGGCATCGCCATTTGTACCATCATCATACATCGGAATAACTGCGGCTCTCCAAGACCCTTTTAGATAAATATTCTCTAGGGATTCCGTACCATCTTCAAAAGTAATCAATAAGTCTGTTTTATCTACACTTACTTGATTTAATACAGGTATTTTATCACTTTTGGTAAGCGTGCCGCCATAAAGTCCATGAATTTTTCCACCATCATAAGCAACAGTAATTTGCTCTAAGGTATCGACAATTCCTTCCGTTAAAGTTAATAAGACATTTTTAGAAATTGCTGCATCTACTTCACCAGTCATTAAGGTGACAGAAGCTATTTCATAAGCACTATTGCCTTCTACTAAAAAAGTACTTTCTGCTAAAGAAGTCTCATTGACATATTGGTCAAAATTTAGCACAATGCCTGTACCATCTAGGGTAGTGGCAGCTGTTGCAATTTGTGGGGTAGGGCGGACTCGGTTTTCTACTGATAAATCTGTTATCGCTTCCATCAATCCACCATTTTGGTCAACAATATCGCCATTCTCAAAAGATAAACTAAGCGTTGTTCCATTTGCTAAAGGACTAGCTAATTCAAGTTTTACTAATTTATCTATTCTACCCATTACTTCCGCACCGACTACGGCAATAGTTGCTCCATCGGCAGAAATCGTAATATTTTCATAGCCAGCTAATTCCGCATTGGACATCGGTTTAGAAAAGTATAATTCTACAAATTGACCATTATAAGTCGCAACTGCTTTTTTGATAACCGGTGGGACAGGTGCTGGAACAAGGTGAATATTTTTAGTGAAAACTTCGCCATAGTTTCCATTGGTGTCATACGCTTTTACATACTCATTGGTAATTTTTACGGAATAATCCGCATAATCGGATTCCTTTACATTAGCAATAGCAAAGGTCTTTTTTGTCTTTCCAAATCGACTGATTCCATTTTTCGTCCATTGGTAAGTAATAAAATCTTCTTGATTCCCCGCATCGTTACAAACCATTTCTACAGACGAACCGAGTGGTGCAACGATTTCTCGTTCATCCCCCACATCAAACATATCTCGCATTTCTAATAAAAACTCTCCTGTATTGGGAGAAATGGTATAATAATAATCTAAAATTCGTTCTAAGAGCGCATAAGAAAACCTAGAATTATACAACCATTGCGTCCCTTCTTGGTTTCTCAAAGCAGCCTCATTCAAAAAGTCAAAATTGGGGATATAATCAAAATTATTATACCTCAAATTCAGCTTACGCATGTCCGTACAATTGCGCAAAGCCTCTGATACGTCTCCATCAAACCAACAAGCTTCGGGGTCGAGTTCCTGTAGACTTGGATGGTAGATTTCGTCAGGCATTAATTCATCTCTGAATCCATCATTTCCGTTAATTCTAATTCGTTCCAAAGCTGTTAGCAACCCTATTTCTCTAGGAACATATCCTTTTAATTGGTTCTGTCCATCTGTTCGCCGACCAATGACTGGCGATAATTGCGTTACTCTATAGATAGAATCCGTCGAATTAGGAACAAGTCTTTTTTCCAAGGTTACCCCATACCAATCTTTGACGGGTCCGTCCAACCAGTTGTTAAATTGTCCCTTGTATCTTTCTTGCCATTCGGAGGTCAAATCATCAACACCAAACCCTGGTTGATTGGAAGTCCAATTCGGACCGTCCGTTGCCCAATAAAAGGCGACTAAGGCTAAGGAATCTTGTTCGGCTAACTTCTCGTCTGCCTGTGCTAGTAGGGTAGAAGTTCCTGTTAAGAATAAGAGGCTAATGTAAAGGAAAGTTGTTAATCTATTTTTTTTCATTTTTTTATTTTCTTTGAAAGTAGTTCAACCTTTCTGTCTGATAGTCACTTAGTTTTTTTCTCCCTAAATTCTCAAGGAATAAACTGGTAGCACAGACTTTAGTCTGTTTGGGACGCTGACCTTTAGGTTAGCAAATTATATTTAACAAGTCTGAAGACTTGTATCCCGAACAGACTAAAGTCTGTGCTACCGATTGAGCATTTACTTTTGCACGACTACATCACATTCCAACACAAAAGCAACCCCATCGTATCGAGGAACAGAACCAGGATGCAAACCAGTCACTTTCAATACCCCTGTTTTTAACGAAAAAACCGACGCTAAATCGGTGACATAAGCGATGACATCCCCTACTTTGAGGTTATCAACTTGCAAAGCCCCTGTCTTTAATATTTCTTCATTTTCAGTCAGTTCTATTAATTTAGAAGGTGTAATGTCTGCAATATCTATATCCAAGGACGCTGGTAATTTCCTAAATCGGGTACTGTTATTAATCGCTAATTCCAAAAAGATTCGACTAGAAAAGGGCGCTGCTAATACGGCATTTTTGTCTGTTCTATCGTAATAAAAAGCAAAATCTATTTTTTCTTGTACGGCTACATTTTCTTCCGTAAACTGACTATAATTATCTTTGATGTTTGGATAAACTACTCCGTCAATACTGGCAAAACCATCATAAAAATCATTGTCTTTGGCGAATAATACCCGATTGGTATATGTTTTTACATCGGGCACTACGCTAATCGTTTTTTCTACACTTACTTTTCCTGTGTCGTCAATAATCGTAAAAGTTAATCTAGTTTTACTTATTTCTGTAGGAATGATGTAATCGTAGCGAACAGTAAAGGCTTGCGTGTTTTTTTGAATCGTTCCAAAAATATGGTCAATAAAAGGGTCGTCAAATTCGGTAGAATTGACATTAAACCCAGACCCATTTTTCCCTTCATTCGAAGATTGAACAATTAAGGATTTAATATTCGCATTCGCATTTACTGTAATTTTGTAACTGACTGTCTCTTCTGCTGCGCCATTTTCTCCTGCTATGGGTTCAACGGTTAAAGTCGCATTGGAAAGTGGGTAATCTATTTCAATACCATCTTCCACGAAATCTGTACAGGCTATTACCGCTGTCAGTAGGAGGAATAAAAAGAATATTTTGGATGAATGCTTTAGCATATTTTTATTTACTTTATTTAAATCGAAAAACTAGTGCAAATCATGGTGATTTTTAAAATCACCATGATTTTAATACTATCTACCACCAAAACATGGTATCCCAATGTTCTTCATACCACTTCACAAAATTGACCCCCGATCCTTCAATAGAAGTAATTAAAGGATAATCGGTGTTATAAATAGGTTCTTGAAAAGTAGGCATTTGCAAATCTCTTCCTGCCAACAACCACATTTTTGCTTCATTTCTACTTTCGTCACTTTGAATAGGAATATCAAATCCACTTGACCGAGCAGATGCCACATTATTTGGATTATTCGCCAATTCTGAATCGGAATAAGCGGCTCGACTAGGGAATTTTGACCCACTACCATTAGGACCAAAATTTTCTGCGCCAGTAGAGGCTCGCAATTCAGGCAACATCGTTCGTCTATGGTCGAAATAAGGTTCTAAACCAAGTAAAAAAGAGGCAATCCATTTTTGTTCGGCAATCAACGTTAATTTATCTCTTCCGCCATTATAAGCGACGGATGCTTGACTCAAATAACTGCTTACATCACTAAATCCTTCATTGCCATAAGCATCCTGATACCCTTCTGAACCAAAGGAAGCATCGTAAAAATCAATAGAAGCTTGGATGCCATTTTCATAATATTGTTGGGCACTTCCTCCGATGAATCCTCTTTCAATTGCCTCAGCAAGGAAAAATTCTTGTTCTGCATAAAGGGCAATCAAAGTCGGCGTAGCCGCAGATTCTGGTAATGGAAGTCCTGTTGCATCTTCTTTTCTAAAAAAGTCACCTAATGCAGAGGCAAAAGGGAATCCACCATTCCAAAGGGCAGCATGGGCATTATCGGTTGTGATACCATATATTTGACCAGCATATTTTACAGGACCTGGATTAGTTGGTAATACATTTGTTGTTGGGTCCGTATGAACTTTTCGGACAGGTTTTGCCATGATGGGTAACCGAGGATCTCGCAACGAAATTAGCCTTTCAATAAAGATATTACTAAAGGGCGCTTCTTCGATTTTTGCTTTACTTAAATTATATAAAACAGAAGGGCGTTGAATCTCATCATTTTTAAAAGTGGCGTTATCCTCATTCGACTCCATAATAGGATAAGTTTCTGGGTCGTTGATGATTTCATTCAAAATAGCTTGAGCTGCCGCTGGGTCTGCATCAGACATATACATCGCCAATCGAATCCGTAGCGTATTCGAAAATTTCTTCCATTTTAAGATGTCTCCTCCAAATACTAAATCACTTCCTGCATCAATGGGTACTTCCTGACGGTCTAATAATTCTCCTGCTAGTCTTAGTTTTTCTAATAAAGCAGGATAAATAACGGACTGTTGGTCATAATTACTCAATAATGGTGGGTCGTCTGAAATTGGGTCAAAATAAGGTACATCTCCATATAAATTGGTAATCATAGAGAAGGTATAGCTTTCCCAAATATCAGCAATCGCTTGATAACGCGTATCATCGGCATTGATACCTGCATTTTTTAAATTTTTAATCACCCGCACCGCACTATACATATTTACCCAATATTCGGAATCATCGAAAGCATGCCAAGACTTATGTCGATTTCCTTGACTTAAACTCTTCGTTTTTCCATGATATTCGCAAACAGCAGGCATCACATTCCAAGCTAAATAATCAAATCCATCGACCGTTGCCCAAAGCATAGGGACCATAAAAACCGATGGGTCTACATCATTTTGATTATCAGACTCTAAGACACTATTCGGAGTGTTAGGATTGATATTAATGTCTTCGTCCCAAGTATCACAAGTACTTATCTTAAGTACTAGTAATAATATTAAGGGAACTTTAAAAAAAATATTCTTCATAAAACTATTAGTATTTAAAACGTAGCTTAGACCTCTGGTCTGAGTAGGTGTAGATTGAAGCTTATCAGACCAGAGGTCTAAGCTACGTTACTATGATTACTAGAATTTTAAATTCAAATTAAAGGCTATATTTCTCAACGAAGGTATACCACCATTATCATAACCCGGTATCGCCCCTGCTGCCCTATCTGATGCGGTGCTAAAAGTTTCTGGGTCTACATTTGGCACATCTGTCCAAACCGCTATATTTCTCATCACCACACCGACTCGTGCCGAACGGACTGCTATTTTGGAAAGGAAACTTTCAGGCAATGCGTAAGAGACACTCAATTCTCTTATTTTCAAATAAGAAGCATCATAAATAACTGCACCTGGAATTTCCGCATCCGATACATTTTCCCAATATTGTTGTCCTGTTAATCCACCCGAACTTAAACCAGATTCGATTAAATCTTCTCGGGTTAATTTTCGATATGTTCCATCGTCTAGAATCATTCCATCAGGTAGAATATTTTCTCTTGGTGTTGGGTTTCCATTAGCATCCGTACCACCTAATAGCGTCACTTCGGATAATCCTCGAATGTTCAAATTATAATTGGTTTGAGAATAAAAAACACCGCCATAGCGAACATCTAACAAAAACGACAAACTGAAAGGACCATACTCCAATTGATTGTACATGGAGCCCATCCAATCAGGATTATAATTACCTAAAAACGCTTTGGTACCTCGTTGCGTATCACCTGATTTGGTGAATAAAATTTCCCCATTTGGTGCCGTTTGGAAAGCCTTTCCATATAAGGCACCTCGACGTTCTCCCAATCTATCTTCTACAAATAAAAAGTTAGTCACCCCTCTGGACAAAAAGGCATCGGGATTTTCTCTGTCATATTCTTCTACTACTGAACGGTCTCTTGACCAATTCAAGGTAGTATTCCATTTGAATTTTTCTCTTTGAACCACCTTTCCATTTAACACAACTTCCCAACCTTTACTTCTTATTTTACCTGCATTTTTTAAAATAAAATCATATCCTGTCGTAGGAGAGACTTCTACTCGCAGTATTTGATTAGAAGTAAGTGAATTGTAGTAGGTTAAATCTAAACCAATTCGATTCTGAAAAAATCGGACATCTGTACCAACTTCCCATGCACTAGTGATTTCTGGTTTTAAGTTAGGGTTGGCTTGGACATTACTTTGACTGATAGAAGCTATGCCATTTTCTCCCTGTCCCCAATTAAATTGGTCTTGTAGTTGATAAGGACCTGTATCACTTCCGACTCTTGCTACACCACCACGTAGTTTCAAAAAACTAATAACTTCAGGTAAATCAACTACTTCGTGTACTAATCCACTCAATGTAAAGGAAGGGTAAAAATAAGAATTATTATCTGTTGGTAGGGTAGAGGACCAATCATTTCTAGCCGTAACATCTAAGTATAAAAAGTTTTTATAAGCGAAATTAGCAAAACCGTAAAAGGAATTTAACCTTTTTTCGGAAAACGCATTTTCTGTTTGTGGGAAAACTCTTCGATTTTCTATATTATATATGCCAGGAAGTAATAATTGACTAATCGAACTTTCAAGATTAGACTTATAATTTTGTAAATGATTGCCCCCAAAAGAAAAAATAGCATTCAAATCTTCACCAAAATCTTGTTGATAGCGCAATAAAAAATCTGCGTTTAATTCTCGGCTATTCGACTGTTCAATAGCATAATTACCAAAACGATTATTTGCGCCAACCGTACTAAATGCACTTCTTTCATTTTTATCTCTAAAATTACGATTTTCACCAATTCTACCCATTAAAGATAGTTTTTCGGTAATTTGATAATTGGCAGTTATATTCCCTAATAAACGAGTACTTTTGAAGACATCTACATTTTCATGTAGTTCAAAATAAGGATTATTTGCACTATTCCTCCATTTCAATTGTTGCAACCCTTCCAATCCAGGCACCCAATAATCTTGTAATGCTTGAATATCAATATTTCGAGGATATAATCGCACATCAACATTTTGGCTATTATCACTTCTTTGGTCAATTAACTTAGCATTTGCCCTGATGGTAAATTTATCGCCAATATTCCAACTACCCGTTAAATCTAATCGGTCGGCAGACAAGCCTGTATTAGGAATTACCCCTTTTTGTTGAATATTGGTATAAGATAATCGAAAGCTACCTGCATCACTCGCACCATATACCGCCACATTATTATTGGCAATAATACCCGTATTGTAAAAATCACTAACATTATTTGGATGAGCTATCCAAGGGTCTCTACCTGTAAATTGAGGTCGTTCCAATCCATCGAACTTTGGCCCCCAATTGATTCTAGAATCATCGTTAGAAATAGAACCATCAGGAAAAGTCCCATTATTACCATCAAAATATTGATATTGATTCCCTGTGCCTTGTCCAAATTCATTTTGATAATCAGGTAAAATAAAAGGTCGCTGAGTCGCCAAACTTAAATTGACATCCACTCCAACTCGATTTTTTGCACCACCTGCTCCTGATTTAGTCGTAATCAAAACAACGCCTGCTGCTGCTCTTGAACCATATAAAGCCGCTGCAGCTGGTCCTTTTAACACAGAAATCGAAGCGACATCATCGGAAGCCACATGATTTGACCCCGCAGGAATCCCGTCAATGACGAATAATGGTCCATTATTTCCAGCTAGGGAAGTTTCCCCCCGAATGACCACTCTTGCGCCACCGCCACCTAATCCACCACCACCTTGGGTAATATTAACACCCGCTACTTTACCAGACAAAGCATTAACGACATTTAGTTCTTTTGTTTTACCAATAGATTCTCCACCGACTTCTTGCACCGAATAGCCCAAGGATTTTTTCTCCCGTTTCATTCCTAATGCGGTGACGACTACCTCATCCATCAAAACGGAAGAGGGTAGCATCGACACATCAATGGTAGTCATTGCGCCAATGTGTTTTTCTAAGGTTTGAAAACTAATGTAACTAAAAACTAAAGTATCTTCAGGTGCGCCATTAATTTCATAAGTACCATCGAAATCTGAAATAGTACCGAGACTTTCCTTGTTCTTTAAATAGATGGATACGCCTGGTAAGCCCAGATTATCTTCTGAACTTAAGACCGTTCCTTTAATGGTTTGCGTTTGCCCAAAAAGTAGGATGGAAAAACAGCCCCCAATAATTGTACAAACCCACTTTCTTAACCTAAATGATGTCATATATTATCTTTAATTAGGTCAGGGTATATTTTATTTTTGACCTATGTTTAATTTTTATTAGATGACTTTTTTCTTAGTCAAATCACTCCTTATTTTCTAAAAAAATGTCTAGATATTTTTAATATGTAGTACATGTTAATTTGGCTGGAAAGATAATAATTATGATTGTAAAACCAAATTAAAATTATATTATGTTTGATATATGAATGCGTAATGACAAAAAATCTAAGGAGAAATGAAGAAGTTAGTTATCTTCAGTAGCATATTTATTAAATCAAATCTTTAGTAAATAATAGTAATAAAAGGGTTATTTTAGGCTCTTACACAAATTTTAAAACCAACAAATTGTCGATATTTTAAAATGTCGATAATTATGCGGCTTTTGCTTGAATACCGTAAATAGCATTTAGCGCAACAATTTCTTTATTGATATTAAAGTGATGTTGTTCTAA
>JBGCFJ010001215.1:0-19278 GCA_045106885.1 Saprospiraceae bacterium | reverse complement strand
TCAGAAGTCAGATTTAACCTAGATAAAATTCTGATATTCAAGTCATTCCCTCTATCTAATCTGACTTCTGACAGTTTTATGTAATAAAACGGTCTGACTTCTGACATCTGCTTTTATCAATCTTTTAGCTGATTATCTATTTTTGCCAAATCCCTTATCATTAATTCATCTACTCATTAAAAATTTATGTGTTTTGTTGATAAGCTTATAGATAGGCTTTAGCTTAAAATAATTTAAACCCAACCAATACATTAATAAATACATTTCTAGGATTGCTAAACCCATCCTCCATTTCTATCATTAATTGTTGGGCGCTTACGGTGAAGTCAGTCGCAAGACTAAATCTTTTGGTTAACTGTCGGCCAACTTTTAAAATAAGCGCATGGTCATAATCTTTAATGTTACTAGACTCATCAAAAGCTCTATCATTAAAGTTTAATAAAAGTGCTTTAACATCTACAGAACCGTCTAAACTGCCTTCTAGCATCGTAGAATATTGGTAACCTAATCCAAGCCACCATTTCTTCAAATGAAGATTGACTAATACGGGAAAGTCTAAATAGGTCATGTCAAAGCTTGCTTCTACCGTACCTGTATATTTAACCCGTAGAGGAAAAGGAAAACGTTCTCCAAAAACGCCTCTTGTCGCATCATATTTTCCGCTAACAGGCGAACTAAAACTACTACCTTTTTTAGCATAAGCTCCGCCAATAGTGACAGAAAATTTAGGATGAAAAACATAGGTGAGTTCTAATCCTGCATTGAGTCCTAAACCAGGTTGACCTGTCGCACCAGACGGAATCTTTCCAATGACAATTGGACTACCTGTAGTAAGTCCAGCTCGAACATCCAAATGGAAACGTTGACTGCTAAGTTGACTATAAGTTTGAGTGAAAAATAAGGGGCAAAAAATTAGGAGGAGTAGACTTTTTTTGAAATCGGTCTTGGTAATCATTTTGTGTTTATAGTTAAGTGAAGGTAAAGAAAAATGGAAGCAACAAATTAACTTCATTGCCTCCGTTGGTAAGTGTTTGTTTTGCTGTAAAAATACTATGTCATCAGTCATTTGCCCTTATCCTTTTTCAATTAAAAATAGCGGATTTTAGCAGAAGCATTGATTTTATTAAGGAATTGATTCGTTTAGTAAGGTTATAAGATAGTTCGAGACGAAGCTTCTACATTCAGTAAGTTATCAATTTTTTGGCTACCCGTGTAAGATTGGACATTTTCGACAACAGCGAATCTATATTCGCTGCTTCAAGCTAGGCTGTTCAGAATATGGGATAAGCAACTCTCCCGTAAACGGTTCACAAACGGTGTTTGCTCATCCTGCTTTTTGACTCCGATGAATTAAGTCTCTAGACTTGATTCGACTATCTCGTCGTCTCCAGCCGACCTTAAATACTGTTTTCGGTCGTCTGGAGACGACGAGATAGTGATTTCCAGTCTGGAGACTGGAAATATCGCTTCAAAAATACGGAGAGAAAAAATTCCTATATCCCCATAATTCTGAACCGCCTAGCTCCAAGCGTCGGAAAATATAGATTTTCCGTTGTCTGTCCTAAAATTGAGTGTCCAGTTTTAGACGGGCAGTTAAATTTTTAAACAAAAAAATAGTTATTATTTTTTTATAAACATTTTTTTTAATTTTAAGTATCTTTGTTTTTTGGACAAATAGAAAATCAATCGGGGAATGTCAAAATTATATGCGATAGTTGATATAGAAACAACAGGTGGTCGAGCAGGTCGAGATAGGATTACGGAAATAGCCATTGCTTTACACGATGGAGAAAAAGTAGTAGACAGTTATGAGACATTGATTAATCCAGAAACGGTTATTCCCTTTGGCATTACTCGATTAACAGGGATTACTCAAGGTATGGTGGAAGATGCACCAAAATTTTATGAGGTAGCAAAGAAGATTGTTCAGATGACTGAAAAAGCCATTTTTGTCGCACATAATGTTCGATTTGATTACAGCTTTATTAGAGAAGAATTTAAAAGGTTAGGATTCACCTATAGTAGAAGGCAATTATGTACGGTTCGATTGACTAGAAATACTTTTCCTGGCTTACCTTCTTATAGTATGGATAACTTAATTCGGCATTTTAAAATCCCTTTTCGCAACCGACATAGAGCGATGGGGGACGTGGAAGCAACGACGATACTTTTCGAAAAAATATTAGCCAAAGAAGAGAGTGCACAAAAGATGAAGGACATGGTCAATCTAGGCGTAAAAGAATCTAGATTACCAACAAATATTACCCTAGAACAACTGCATGCTTTGCCAGAAGTAGCAGGTGTTTATTACTTTTATGATATTTATAAAGAAGTCGTTTACGTTGGGAAGAGCATCAATATCAAAAAAAGAGTCATGGAGCATTTTGCCAAAACAACGCCAAAGGCGGGTAAATTGCAAAAGTTAGTAGCAGATATTTCCTATGAAGAAACAGGGAGTGAATTAATTGCTTTACTTTATGAATCCTACGAAATTAAACGACTGCGCCCACCAGTTAATCGTACCCAGCGTTTACGAGATTTCCCTTACGTTATTCATCAGTACACCAATGAAGAAGGCTATACTTGTTTAGAGGTTGCGAAGCCTACCGCAAAGGTGCGAAAATCTATGAAAGTAGTAGCAGAATATCCTAAAATTGCTAGTGCCAAAGGATACTTAGCGAGGGCATTAAATACTTTTGAATTATGTGCTTACCATTGTAATATTGAAGCAGGAAATAAGCCTTGTTTTAATTACCATGTAAAAAAATGCTATGGTTCTTGCTTAGGAAAAGAGACTCCAGCCGTATATAATGAGCGAGTCGAAGAAGCCATCACTTATTTAGTGACCATTTTTGAAGAAGATTTCTTTGTAATAGATACTGGAAGAACGGAAACGGAGAAAGCCGTCGTTTTAGTAGAACAGGGGCATTATGGCGGCTATGGATATATTGAGACAGAGGAAATGAGCGGGGAACATTCTTTACGAGAGGTCATTAAACCCGTTCAAGGGAATGCAGAAACTGCCAAAATTATTCGACGATTTTTAGCGGGTAAGCATCGAGCAAAAGTGATTCCTATTTTGGCAAATAATGACTTGGAGTATTTATAGGGGGCAAATCATTTAAAAATACTAGTGTCTTTGCCAATAATGCTGAATTTTTTAGTTTTTCTCCTGAATGCCATCTGTGTACTCCGTTCCTCTGTGGTAAAAATAAGCTATATTCGTCCAAGTAAAAGATGTTCGTTTATTTTTGTCGTATTACTTAATTCAAAAATATTGAGTTGATAAGTTGATGAGGACGCCCTCATTAACCTATCAACTCATTACCTCACTGCCTTACTTCAAAAAAGTATCCACTTCAGTATGTTTTAAATTAAAAGCATCTGCTACTCCTTTATAGACGACTTTACCATTAATAATATTTAAGCCTTTTTTCAAAGCTTCATTTTCTTGGCAAGCTTGTTTCCAGCCTTTATCTGCCAATTGAATAGCGTAAGCTAAAGTAGCATTCGTTAAAGCTAGAGTAGAGGTGTAAGGAACAGCACCAGGCATATTTGCTACACAATAATGTACAATATTCTTAATGATATAAGTAGGATTTTCGTGTGTAGTTGGTTTACACGTTTCGATACATCCTCCTTGGTCAACCGCTACATCTACTAAGACCGTTCCTGCCCGCATATCTTTCAACATGTCTTTCGTCACTAAACTAGGTGCTTTAGCACCTGGAATAAGCACTGCCCCAACAATCAAATCACTTTCCTTAATCAACTGTCTGATATTATATTCATTAGAATAAAGGGTCGTTACATTAGCAGGCATAATATCTGATAAGTAGCGCAATCTATCCAAGTTAATATCCAAAATAGTTACTTGTGCACCTAAACCCGCAGCCATTTTAGCGGCTTGAGTGCCCACAATTCCACACCTAAAATCATTACCTTTCCTGCTGGCACCCCTGGTACACCACCCAATAAAACGCCTCTACCTTTAATTGGTTTTTCTAGATACTTTGCTCCTTGTTGGATAGCCATTCTACCTGCCACTTCTGACATGGGTATTAATAAAGGCAAAGACCGATTGGGGAGTTCTACCGTTTCATAAGCCAAGCATACTGCTTTACTTTTAATCATGGCAGAAGTTAATGGTTTATAAGAAGCAAAATGGAAGTAAGTAAAAACTAATTGGTCTTTTTTAATTAATTTGTACTCAGATTCGATAGGTTCTTTTACTTTCATAATCATCTCTGCTACTGCATAAGTAGCCTCGATGCTTTTCTTGATTTTTGCGCCTGCTGCTTTATATTCTTTATCACTAAATCCACTTCCTTCCCCTGCTAAGGCTTGTACATAAACGGTATGACCTCTATTGACTAAGGCGGTAACCCCAGCTGGGGTTAAGGCTACTCTATTTTCGTTATTCTTAATTTCTTTAGGAACACCAATAATCATAATTTATAGGTTTAAAATGGTTAGTAATTTTCTGTAAAACTAATAATAGTTAGTAGTTATTTCCAAATTAGTGTTTAAAATAAGAATAGATGTCTAAAAATAAATTTTAAATAGATTATTATTCTTTGTTTTTAGATGAAGGTATATTTGTTTTCTGCAAGATTAAAAAATGATAATTAGTTGAGGAACAATTCATTCGTGGAAAAGAACTTACTATAGGAAATCTGTCTAAGCATAAATATTGACTATGTTTGGATAACTGTTGGTGAATTGAGGACTTCTTTCTATTTTACACCCCATGAAGGAATCAAAAAAAAAACAGTTTTTTACTAAAAATTTACTGGCTTGGTTTGAAAAAAATGACCGCCCATTACCGTGGAAAGGAGAAAAGAATCCTTATTATATTTGGTTGTCGGAAATCATTTTACAGCAAACTAGAGTGGAACAAGGTCTACCTTATTTTGAAAAATTTAAAGCGGCTTTTCCAACGGTTTTTGATTTGGCGAATGCCCCTTCAGATAAAGTCATGAAATTATGGGAAGGGTTGGGGTATTATTCTAGGGCTAGAAATTTACATTTTACAGCAAAATTTATTGCTGAAGAATTGAAGGGCGTTTTTCCGAATACACATAGTGCTATTTTAGGTTTGAAAGGGGTTGGACCATATACCGCAGCAGCGATTGCTTCCTTTGCTTTTAATTTGCCGCATGCAGTGGTAGACGGAAATGTTTTTAGAGTATTGTCTAGGGTCTTTGGTATAAAAACACCGATTGACACGACGCAGGGTAAAAAAGAATTCAATCAATTGGCGGCTGATTTATTAGCCCAAAAAATACCAGGTATTTATAATCAGGCTATTATGGATTTTGGGGCGACTCAATGTACACCTGCAAATCCTGATTGTGGAAATTGCCCAATGCAGAAGAAATGTACCGCTTATGCGAATGATTTAATTACGACCTTGCCTATCAAATCAAAAAAGATAAAAAAGCGAGACCGATTTTTTAATTACTTAGTTTGCAAGCGGGCAGACACCATAATATTAAACAAACGGACTCAGAAAGATATTTGGCTTAATTTATATGATTTTCCATTAATAGAAACGGATGCTTTGTTAGACGAACCAAGTTTGAGGAAACATAGCGATTTTCAGCAAATATTAGGAACGACGACCTACACGATTAGAAAAGCCTCAAAACCTTTCAAACAATTATTAACCCACCAAAAAATAGTAGCTGTTTTTTGGGAAATTGAAATAAAAAGTAAACTTCCTACGAATGAATCGGATTTTTTCGAGGTCAAACAAAAAAACATTAATAACTTTGCTTTTCCTAAAATAGTTGATTTGTATTTTAAGGATAAATCATTATATTTAGAGTTATTTTAGGTCTTTTATAAATAGGAAGACAAAATTTATTCAAAAAAGAAATCTGCACAATGGTAAATAAAGTTACTTTAATAGGAAATTTAGGCGCTGACCCTGAAGTACGTCGTTTAGAAAACGGGGTTGTTGTGGCAAAATTTAACATAGCAACTACAGAGCGATATAAAGATAGAAATGGAGAACAACAGAGCCAAACAGAATGGCATAGTGTAGTTGTTTGGAGAGGATTAGCTGAAGTAGCTGAAAAATTCTTAAAAAAAGGAAAACAAGTTTATGTAGATGGCAAATTGACGCATCGAAAATGGCAAGACAAAGATGGTAATACTCGATACACAACAGAAGTGGTTGCTAATAATTTTCAGATGTTAGGTAGTAGAGATGGAGGAAGTGGCTATTCTTCCAATTTTCCGAGTGCCCAAGATGCACCTGCTGCGCCACAAAAAACAAATACTACAACAGCAGCAACTACGACCCCAACTACGCCAGCCGCAGCAACACCAGCCGCAGACGCAGCGGAAGATGATTTGCCGTTTTAACGAAATAAAACATCGTTTAGTAACGAAAAATAAAGGAACAAATTCAAGCCCAGAATAGTGATTTAAACAATTTTGGACTTGAATTTGCTACTTAATTTTGAATTTAACTAGCTAGTGGATGAAGATTTAAATGTGGCACGTTAGACTTTTTTATTCAACGAACTATCAGATAGAAATAGACCAATTGCCAACTGTTTACAACTAACACACTAGGTTTCTTTTAAACAACAACTAAAAAATATTGGGAGCTGAACCTGATTTGTTTGATTTAGCTTTAAATTTATTACCGTTCTTTCTACTTGAAATCTCAAGTCTTAGCATTGCTTTAGCTAGTTTATTGATTTTATTATTATTAGTTGCCTCTGCCTTTGTTTCCAGTTCAGAAGTTGCCTTTTTCTCGCTTTCCCCAAATGATTTAGAAAAATTAAAAAGTGAACGAGAAAGTGTACCCAATACGAAACGACTTTTAATTTTATTAGAATCTCCTCGAACTTTATTAGCCACTATTCTAATCAGCAATAATTTATTTAACATTGCCATTGTCATTGTCTCAGATTATGTCTTGGGCAATATGATTACGGGGGAGATTTGTGCAATTTGGGCATCCGATTTAATGGAAGCCCTTCCATTCCTACCTTGGACCGTTTCTTTTCTAGCCAAGACAATTAATTTAGTCATCACTGTAGGAATTGTCACTTTCGCTTTAGTACTTTTCGGAGAAGTAGCCCCCAAGGTTTATGCAAAAATTAATAATGTTTTTCTAGCTAAATTGATGTCTTTTCCTTTAAGCATTGCTAACAGATGGTTTTACCCACTTAGTAAAATGCTAATTAGTCTAACTTCTATTATCGAAAAGAAATTAGCGCATCGAGCATCTAATAATCTAGCGAGTAAAGCCGAAATTGGTGAAGCCATTGACCTTACCGTAAAAGGAGGGTTTAATGCCAATGAAGAAGTGGACATTTTAAAAAGTATTGTCACTTTTGGAGATGTATCAGTTAAGCAGATTATGCAACCACGAGTGGACGTTATTGCGGTAGACTTTCAAAGTACGTACAAAGAATTAATTAGTGTAGTCAAGAAATCTGGTTATTCTAGAATTCCCGTTTATAATGAAAATTTTGACCAAATTACGGGCCTACTCTATGCGAAAGATTTGTTGGGGCATTTAGAAGAAAATAATGATTTTGAATGGCAAGTTTTATTGAGAACTGAAATATTATACATTCCTGAATCCAAGAAAATAGATGACCTACTAAAAGAATTTCAAGCAAAACGCTTGCATATTGCAATCGTCGTAGATGAATATGGTGGAACGGCAGGGATTGTGACTTTAGAGGATATTATGGAAGAAATTATTGGTGAAATTCGAGATGAATTTGACGATGACATTGAGTTAGGTTACCAAAAAATAGACGATTATAATTATATTTTTGAAGGCAAAACCTTATTAAATGATGTCTGTCGAGTGATAGGTTTAGACATTAATACTTTTGATAAGAATAGAGGAGATGCGGATTCTTTAGCAGGATTAATTTTAGAATTATTAGGTCGCTTACCTAGAAAAGGCAGAGAAATTAAACAGGATCAATTCACTTTTAAAGTATTAGAAGTCAATAAAAAGCGAATCCAGCAGATTAAAATTACTTTGGATAAGTAACTTTAGTAACGACGAAATAATAAGTCCGTCCAAATGGCGGAACTAGTGTTTTGCCGCTACTTAGCTTGGACATTTTTGTTCAAGCAAAGAATGAATGACCAAGCTAAGATTATTAAGTATTTCTAGTGGTTTGTGTATGAAATTTTTATTAGTTTTAAATAGGGTACTTTTAAAGTGATTAGGACAACTGCAAACTGCAAATTGCCAACTGTTTATTGCCAACTGCATTAGAAATCTGTCCCCATAGAAAAATACAATCGTGGCTTTTGCACCACTCTAGTCTCAATTCCCCAAGCATAATCTAATTTAAGGAAATACCCAAATAACATGGTTCGGATACCAGCACCATAACCTGCTACAACGGGATCTCTAAAGAAATTAACCTCTAAGGAAACAGGGCTGAAATCGGACGCATTCTCACTTCCTTCGATAGTCACGGTATTGAGTGGGTTGTCCTTTTTAAAAGGAGACAAACCTTGCCAAGCAGTACCGACATCAAAGAAGCCTACTAACTGAAAGTTTTTAATGAAAGAAGAACGTGGTGTAGAGCGACTAAAATATCTAAAGATAGGCACTCTTAGTTCTGAGTTAATTAAGGCATAAGAATTGCCATTTCTAATATTCTGCTTAAATCCTCTAAGGTTAGAAGCTAAGGTCTGATAACTAAAATTATCGCCTGTAGGACCAGGAATATCATTATTGAAGCTAGGGAATAACCAATTCTCCACACCTCCTAAATAATACAAGATTTTTTCAGAACCGAAAGAAGTAGCAGCATTAAATCGAGTCGCCCAAACACTGTGTTTAAGGATTCGTTGATAATGTCTAGCATCTACGCCAACAATACCCATTGCCCCTTTAGGTACTTCAAAATTAAAGCCATCTAAGACACTTAAATCAAAGCGTTTGACGACCTCTCCAAATATTTTATAACGGGTACCATTTTTGATGTTCAAAGAAACATCTAGGGTATTATCAAAAACATATTCTAAGCGTACACTTGCTCGTTGTTGGTTGGTAGTGAATGTGTTTAAAGCAATAGAATCTGTCGCTAATTGAACTAATTTATCATTCCGAAGATTAACGATTCCTCGAATACTTGTAAAAATATCTAATGGATAACTAAATTGAGCTTGACCTAATAATACAATCTCTCTAGTTCTTTCAGGCGCAAACGAATTATTATTAAGGGAATACCGTTTAGTCTTTCTATAGGCTGTAAAAGTTTTATCTAATCGTTTTTTCTTATTTTTAAACGTCAAGAAATATTCATCTCCATCAAAACTGGTTGGGAAACGAGCGCCTAATTCAAAGACATAATCTTCAAATAAATCTTTAAAATTAGTTTTCATTAAAATGCCAGGAACGGGTGTTTCAAAACCGTCGGGATTAGCAGCAGGGCTTTCTAAGCCACCATACAGCAAACTATTATCTAAAGAAGTGGTGACAAAATCCGTCTTAAACTTTAAGCGATAAGGAGTGATTCTAGCAGGTCTAAATTTAGTCACTGCTTTTTTATTAGCGTCAGCTGTAGCCAAACCAGCTACTGCAACTTCTTCTGCTGCAATCACTATATCAGGGGAATCAGCAGTTCCTCTAGAAGCCCGTTGTGGTTTGTCTATTGCCCCTTCTGAGGTAGTTACTATTTCAGAGGGTTCTTCAAATTCTGTTTGGAACAAATATTCTTTTTCGTCAGTTTTTGGTGTTTTTTTAGCATTTTCATCAGCTGTGGCAGGTGTTTCTACAGGAGGGTCATCAAAACCACTTTCAAATAGATAACCTCCAGATTCTTCTTTATTTGCTGGAGTTTGCTTATTAGTTGCTGGTTGTTGGTCTTTATTGCTAGCTATTTTTATCGGTGTTTCTGCTTTGGCTTTATTTCGTTTAGACAATAAGACAACTTGCTGACTCTTGTAGTTGGTTAAAGCAGGGGTGACAACAGTTGCTGGATTGGCGGTACCAATGTAGGCAGAATAAGCCCCTTCCTTATAAATCAAATCAATCATTTTGTTATTTCTGACTGATTTGTGTTGGGTAATAATATTTCGATTTAAATTACTAGCTGTATGGTTTATCGCTCTAGTTTTAATAACTGGGCGGATAAAAGTTGTATCAATAATTAAAGAATCTGTATTTGCCCAAACAGAGTCTACAGGCAAAATTAATGGCTCACTATTTCGGATTTCAATGACCTGTTCCATATAAGCGACATAATCTTCTAAAAAGCCATATTTTCGATTATAAATGCCCGTTTCATCCGAAAGAAAAGCAAAATGTGTAGAATCAATACCTAAAGGTTCTCTTTCATCAGCAAAGGGCGTATTGGTCACTCTAACCAATTCTTTAGATTTAGTATCTAAATCGTAGTAATAAATATCAAAAGATTTAATCGGTAAAATGGTATCTAATTTAGCCGAAGCCAGACTCGTCGTATCTCTATTGGAGGCGAATAAAATCCCTTTTTTATTCCTGATTTTTACAAAAACAGCATTTAAATCATCATAAAAATCATTAGTAATTCGAGAGGTAGCCCGTACATTAGACCGATAATAGAAAATATCTGATGCCCCTCTGACAGTTGCTGATAAGACCATATCTTGCACATTCACATAATCCATGCTATAGACTCGCTGATATTGTGGATCCATTTCTTCTGTGACGGTTTCTTTGGTATTCACATCGTATTTCGATAATTGAAGAACATCCCGTCTTTCCCACATAATCGCTAACTCAAAGCCACTTGGACTCCAAGCTAGTAGGGGATAATTATAATCCGTTGCCTGAAAAAGATTTCTAAAACCACTTTTTTTAACCAAAGTACGCTCACCAGAAATTAAGTCTTGAATAAATACTTTGTATTTTCCTACTTCATTCTGCACATAAGCTGCATATTGTCCGCTCGGACTCAGCTTAACTTGCGTCATGGGTAGATTGTGTTTATTTTTGATTTCAACCAATTGCTTTGCATCAGGAGATTGCATCACTTTAACCTCTTCGCTATATCTCCGCTCGTAAAATTTTTGCCAATTTTCTAATGTTTGTTCATAAGAATTACCTAACACATATAAAAACCCACTTTCAATACTTCGATTAATCCTAGTTAAATAGAGTAAATTAGAAACGGTCGCTTTTCCATAATTTTGATTGATATAATACCAAACAGATTGTCCGACTAGTTTTGGATAATCTTGTACTAAATCATTAAAATCTTCATGTTCTTTTCTAGCTAAAATATCTCTTAATTGATTGTCCAATTCGGTGTTCCATTCTTCGCCAATGTATGCTACTAAGCCATTTTTAAACCAACCAGGTAAACTTAATAAAACCGCATTCTGCACAATCTCTTGTAGGTTTGACCCGAAAAGCATGGCATTCAAATAAACAGAAGCAATGCCTTCTCGTATTTCCTGTCGTAAATGATTGTGATTGCCATCAAAATGAATAAACATTTTATTTCCGACAATTTTTGTTTGACCACCTGAATTTTCAAAGGCCTCTTCGCTGCCAATATTTCCCTGTTTTAAATCTGTCAAATCGGTATAAACAATAATTTCTATTTTATTATTTAAACGATGTTCTAAGATAGCTTGAATCTCCTCAAAATCATATTCTGCTAGTTGTACCGCAGATTGCCCAATGAATCGACCCTCTCCATACCAGTAGGTAATAAAGTTTCGACTTTCATACATCAACCATTCATCGTAATCTTGGTGATATTGAACTCTGTTTTTTCCGAATTGGACTTGCGGTCTTTGTTGAGCAAAAGCACAAAGGAAAATAAAAAGACAGCTGAGTGTAAGTATTATTTTTCGCATATAGGGCGATTATATAGTTAATCTAGGAAATCAGAAGTCAGACCGTTATCTTCGATAACTGTCTGAAGTCAGATGAGCTAAAAATCTGACACCAGACAGTAAATTTTAATTTACGGTCTGACTGCTGACATCTTTATTTACTAAAGATGTAATTTTTTTCTATAAAAAACAACCATTTATGAAGGATTACAAAATAAGGTCAAATCAATTACTAAAAAAATAAGGAGAACCTATATTTTTTCTACACAAAACGTACTTTTGTACTTCATTTGCTCACCCAAATTAGTAGTAATAAAAAAATAAACTGTTAAGTTGAGTCTTTGCCTTATTGAAATTTCCCAAATTAGCTATGTTGATTTGGGAAATTCCAACAAAACAAAGACAACAATTTATTTTTTTAGCACCACTTGTTTGGACATAAAACGCTAAAAGCATGGTCAAAGTTGTAAGTTTTACCTTTAATGCCTTTCAAGAGAACACTTATATTCTCTATGATGAAACTAAAGAGTGCATTATTTTTGATCCAGGTTGTAGCAATGCTGCTGAAAAACAGCAATTAACGGACTTTATTGAGCAAAACGACCTCAAACCTGTCCGATTAATCAACACGCATTGTCATCTTGACCACATTTTTGGGAATGGATTTATTGCTAAAAAGTATGGTTTGTCGTTAGAAATACATAAAGGCGAATTACCTGTATTGGCGCATGCACCAAGGTCTGCAGCGATGTATGGTGTGGTAATGGACCCTTCTCCTGAACCGACTAAATTTATAGAAGAAGGAGACATTATTACTTTTGGGAAAGCACAATTAATTGCCATCTTAACCCCAGGTCATTCTCCTGCTAGTTTATCTTTTTATTGCGCTCAAGATAATTTTATAATTGCAGGAGATGTTTTATTTCACATGAGTATTGGTCGAACCGATTTACCTGGCGGGGATTTTAACACCCTCATTAATAGTATTCAAACGAAATTATTTATTTTACCAGATGAGACAAAAGTTTATCCTGGACACATGCGGGCGACAACTATTGGTTTTGAGAAGGAGAATAATCCATTTTTGTAAAAAAGGAAAAAGAAAAATATGACTAAGAAGGAAATGCAAGATAAAATCGAAGATGAAATCATTGTTGATTGTTATGATGAGTATGAGGTGAATTTAGGTTGGTTTACTTTTTTTGGAGATGAATTAGGCTTTCCATTTGAGGCAGAAGTATTGATAAAAAATAGAAAAGGGACAAAGAAGTTGGAAAAAGTAGATGTATTGAGAATAGCTGATAATGATTTTGAAAGTGAAGGTATTTGTTTTGAGATAAGTATTAAAAAAAGCGATATGGTTTTTGAAGTCCCGATTTCAAAGTTGAAAAATATAGAAGCTGGCGAGGATGAAGCAACACAAGAAGCATTTGAAATATGGAAATTTTGGAAAACTGAAATGTAAGCGAGTATTCTATCATAGAGAACTAAGCTATACTCGTCAAAGAACTCAATGAATTATATGTTTTCTATCACTCTATGGTGAAAAATGTAAATTCTAATCTACGCTCGTCAAAAAAACTCTGTTCTCTCTATGAACTCTGTTCCTCCATGGTAAAAAAATACAATCTTTTGAGTACTTCCAAAAAATTATGATAACTTATTCCTTCTCAAATAATTGAACTAATTCTTCTCGTTGTTTCAAAACTTCCTGCAATCGAAATTGATTTGCTAAGAAAATAATTTTCTGACCAAAAATACCAGATTCCTTAAAATAAACTCGGACGATTTTAAATAAGAAATAATTCGCTTCTTCTAATTTTTCAATATTGTGAAAAGGGTAGCGAGCGGTGTCTTTGTAATTTGTGACATAAAGGAAATGTTCATCTACTTCTACCCTTTTAAGTTGCATAAAAGAAAAATAGAGCACAGCCAGTCCAGTAAAAAGGAAAGAACTCATTAAAAGCCGAAAACTACCAATTGGCATTGCTCCAACAGTAGGTTCTTCACTAAACCAAAAGGCAAGTGTAATCAAACCAAAAAAAGTGCCCCAAAGAATAGGAAGGAAGATTTTAAGTGGAAGTGTCCATTTAGTAGAAATGTTTACAGGTTTTGCCATTTTTAATTTTTGGCAAAAATAGAAGAGAATACTGAGATTTACTAAGTTTTTGGAAGTTAAGTAATGCGACCTAATTAATCCGTATTACTTAGTAAATTTATTTCTAGAAAATTCAAGCAAATACATTTACTAAATCTGCTAGATTTAGCAAATGGAAATTAAGCCTCCATTACTTTCCCGCCTTTCAATTTAATAATTCGACCAGTTTTAGCCGCTAAATTCAAATCGTGGGTAACAATCACTAAAGTCGTACCCGTTTCTTCATTCAATTTAAACAATAAATCTTCCACTTTTTTTCCTGTTTCCTCATCCAAATTACCCGTAGGTTCATCCGCAAATAAAATTTTAGGGTCATTGGAAAAAGCACGAGCTAAAGATACCCGTTGTTGCTCTCCACCCGATAATTGCGTTGGATAATGGTCGTGGCGTTCTGCTAAACCTACTTTTTCTAATAAATCCATTGCTTTTGTAGCAGACCCTTTTTCGCCTCTTAATTCCAACGGTACCATCACGTTTTCCAAAGCGGTCAAAGTTGGTATTAATTGAAAATTTTGAAAAATAAAGCCAACATCTTTATTTCTTAAAGCCGCTCGCTCATCTTCATTTAAAGGTTCTAAAGGTGTGTTACTTAGAATAACAGAGCCAGAGGTCGCTTTATCTAAGCCCGCACATAAGCCTAAAAGAGTTGTTTTTCCACTACCAGACGGCCCAACAATAGCCACAATTTCTCCTTTCTCAATTTTGAAATTAATATCTTTTAAGACATTGACTTCCTTATTACCACTACTATAAGTCTTATGTAAATTTTTTATTTCGAGCATGATATTTTTTGCTAATTATTTGCTTAAAAATTTTAAAATCTGTTATCAATTTCAATGATTTGCTAGGGTTTTTTACATCACCAGAACAAAAAAATCATCTTTTTTATCTCCAAAAACAAATCCCCAACAAGCTCTAAAATAAACGGATAACTCGTAATTGGCAACTGGAAAACTGGCAATTGTCAACTGACAACAGATTTCTAACTATCAAAATTAAACTTAGTTCAGTTAAAATTGACTTATTTTTCGACGAAAGCCCTTAACAAAATCATAAATAAATGTTAAGCGTAGGTTTAATAGTCGCATCTTCTTTAAAAAAACGTAAATTTTGTATGCTGCATTTACAACCGATTAACTAAACAGATTTAATTTATGAAGCTCACTTATTTTCTCCTATTTTTCAGTTTTCTTTTTTCGACCAATATCAATGCACAGAATCCAGTTAAATGGGATTTTGCCGCTAAAAAAATCCAAGATACGGAATACGAAATCACTTTCACGGCTACAGTAGCCTCAGGTTGGAGTATTTATTCTCAACACACAGACCCTAGTGGACCAGTTCCGACTGTTTTTGGTTTTGATGAAAATGCAAATTTAGAATTTATTGGAAAGCCAGTTGAAACAGGAAAGAAGAAAGAAGCGTTTGATGAGTTATTCGGTGTAAAAGTGATTAAATTTAGTGGAGCAGTTAATTTTACTCAAAAAGTAAAGGTAAAAAGCGGTGCGAAAGCAGTAACAGGTTATTTAGAGTTCATGGCTTGTGATGATGAAAAATGTCTGCCACCGAAAGAAGTGGATTTCAATATTCTTTTAGAATAGAGAGCAGAGGTTAGAGACTTACATGATGTCACAGGAATAGCTCTATTCTCTCAGCGAAGCAATCTCTACTCTGTCAATAATGATTCATACTTGTTTTTCTCCGATTCAGTTAGAAATGTAATAGAATGGACAATTCAATTCAAACTAAATCAGTTTTTAAGCAATAAATATACTATGGGCAACTTACACACACGTATGTTGCCTATTTCGTTTTAGCATATAGATAAGTGCTCTATAAATAAATGTACAGATGAAGAAATGCGTAAATACATTCGCCTAAAAAAGAACGAACTTCAACCAAGAAGAACGACCTTATTTACTCATTCACTCATTTTCTCATCTACTCATTGAAATTTTAAATAAAGCCCATAAAAAATAGATTGTGATGAGATTTCTAACCTTTTTAGTCGTATTAGTCAGCACTTCTTTTGCTGCTTTTGGTCAAATACTAGAGCCTGTCAAATGGACGATGGACCAAAAACATATTGCTGGTGATGAATTTGAATTAGTTTTTACCGCCAAAATTGAAGATGGCTGGAAAGTTTATTCTCAATATTTAGAATCAGATGATGGCCCGATTAGAACGAGTTTTAATTTTGATAAAGGAGACCATTTTGAATTGGTAGGTAAAACGGAAGAGGCAGAAGCCAATCGAAAGAAAGTTTTCGATGAGGTATTTAAAATGAATCTAATTACCTTCAAAAAAGAGGGCGTATTTACCCAAAAGGTGAAAGTAAAAGATTATGCAAAACCGATTGTAGGTTATTTAGAATTTATGTGTTGTGATGCGACTCGTTGTTTGCCTCCTACAGAAGCAGATTTTGAGTTTGCTTTGACTGCAGTTGGTGCAACTGCACCTGCTAAGGAAGAAACGGTCATTGCCAATCAAGTAGAACCACAAACTGCAACTACAGAACCAGCAGTAACAACACCTAAGCCAGATAATAAGACCCCTAAGATTGTTTTAGCGCCTACAACACCTGTCAAAAAAGCAGAAAAAGTAGCGGAAGCAACAAAAGAAATAAGTACCAATTTATCTGCAAATACCACGACCCAAGCTGCACCAGACAGCTCGCAAGACGGGATATTAGATCCAGCTACTTGGTCAGGGGATGTCGAAAAAATAAGTGATACCGAATATAAACTGACTTTCAAAGCAGATTTGCAAGAAGGTTGGTACACTTACTCTCAATTTACGGACCCAGATGGACCGATTCCAACCACTTTTTATTATACAAAAGGGAGTCATTATGAATTAGTAGGGAAGGCAGAAGAAATTGGGAAACTTAAAAAAGCACCAGAACCAGCCTTTGGGCCAGGCATTACTGTGACTAAATTTGTTGGGAGTAAAGCTACTTTTGTACAAACCGTAAAAGTAACGGATGCAGCAAAACCAATTGCAGGAGAATTAGAATTTATGGCATGTGATAATGAAATGTGCACGCCACCAACAGCCGTATTTTTTAATTTTGTACCCGCAACATTGACAGCTTTAGTAGGAGACGATGTAGTTAGCGGAGGCGAAATTATTGCTAATAATACGGCAAAAACAATTCCTGCTCCTGGAAGTGACCAAGTGTTTCAAGAATGCGGCACACCAACGATTGAAGAAGGAAAGAGTTTATGGAATATTTTTGTCTTAGGCTTTTTTGGTGGTTTATTGGCATTGTTGACGCCCTGTGTTTTTCCGATGATTCCACTAACGGTAAGTTTCTTTACGAAGGGCAGTCAATCAAAAACCAAAGGCTTTGCGAACGCTTCCTTATATGGATTTTTCATCTTGGCAGTTTACTTATTATTAAGTGTGCCTTTCCATTTAATGGATTCAATTAATCCTGATATACTCAATGAAATTTCTACCAATGTTGGGTTGAATATCTTTTTCTTTGTCGTCTTTATGTTTTTTGCAGGGTCTTTTTTCGGCTACTACGAATTGACTTTACCGGACAAGTGGGTCAATAGTTCTAGTTCAGCGGAAGGTGTTGGTGGTCTATTAGGCATCTTCTTTATGGCATTGACTTTAGCTTTGGTTTCTTTTTCTTGTACGGGACCAATTTTAGGGTCACTCTTAGCCGGCGCCTTAACTTCTGATGGAGGCGCTTGGCAATTAACGGCAGGAATGGGTGGATTTGGATTTGCCTTAGCTTTACCGTTTACTATTTTTGCCGCTTTCCCAGCATTGATGAATTCGTTACCCCAATCAGGTGGTTGGTTAAATTCTGTCAAAGTCGTCCTTGGATTTTTAGAAGTCGCAGCGGCCTTTAAGTTTTTATCAAATGCGGATTTAGTGTCTCATTGGGGGCTATTAAAAGTAGAACCATTATTATTAATATGGATTGCCACTTTCGTTGGTTTAGGTTTATATCTTTTTGGAAAAGTCAAATTTCCACACGATTCGCCTATTAAGAAATTAAGTCCCTTAAGAGTAGGATTAGGTATTGCGTCTATTGCTTTTGCAGGCTATATGGTCACAGGCTTAATGTATAACAAAGAAGTGAAAGCTTTAAATTCACTAAGTTTATTAAGTGGTTTTGCACCGCCTGCTTGTTATAGTATTTTATATCCTTGTGATTGTCCACAAAATTTAAGTTGTGTGAAAGATTATGAAGATGGGATTGAATTGGCACAAAAAGTAGGTAAACCCATTTTACTAGATTTTACGGGTTACGCTTGTGTAAACTGTCGAAAGATGGAAGAAAATGTTTGGCCAATTGATAAAGTTTATGAGCAATTAAAAGAGGAGTATGTCTTAGTTTCTTTATATGTAGATGATAAATCAGAATTGCCAGAAGCAGAAAAAATAAAAGTAAAAAGAGCCAACGGCACAACTAGAACATTGAGAAGTATCGGTAATAAATGGGCACATTATCAAGCTCAACGTTTCCAAACAAATACCCAGCCTTATTATGTACTACTTTCGCCAGATGGCAAAACGGTCTTAAATAAGCCAGTTGGGTATACGCCTGATGATGACGATTATGCAGAGTTTTTGCGTTGTGGGATTGAGTCTTACCAGAAATTGAAGCAGGAGAAGGCGCTTGGAATGAAATAGATTTACAGGATGACAGAATTATTCAGGATTTACAGGATAGTTTTAAGGCATCCAGACTATATAAAAACGATTTTAGAAAAAGCTGCTCTTTTATGAGTGGCTTTTTTTATTAATCAGTCTCGCTTATGTATGGAATGATAAGCGACATTTTGAGCGTTAACCCCAATGGCAAGTAAAAGTACAGTTAGGATAGTTATTATTTTTTTCATAAGGGATGAGGCAATAAATAACCTACCAGAAATGGCGAGATTATTTTTTCTTTTAGCAAAGCAAAATTTTTTAGCATAGCCGTTGCTACGTTGAAAAATTTTAATGCAGCTAAAAGATGAAAATTCGCTGAATTTGAACCGCAAAGCGGATGGGCAGCGAATCCGTCAGGCTGGTAGGTTATTATTTTCTTCATCCCTAACCTGGCAGAGCCAGTACCATAGAAGTCAGAAGTCAGACCGTTATCTTCGATAACTGTCAGAAGTCAGATTAGGCACTCGTCAAAAGTCTGCCTTCTGACAGAAAATTTCAATTTTCGGTCTGACTTCTGACCTCTTGACTATCAATCTCTTATAATGAATTCTTGCCACGTTTGCGCAAGATTTAATTTGTAAGAGAACTAATTAGTGGAATTTAAATATTTGTATTTAAAG